>NZ_JACJPT010000103.1:0-18504 GCF_014696195.1 Sphaerospermopsis sp. FACHB-1094
GATTTCAAGAGATGGCAAAGAAATTTTCAAATCTCCTCCTGACTCCTGACTCCTGACTCCTGACTCCTATGCCCTCACGGAAAGACTTTCTCAGCAACCCCTATCTATTTTAGATGAAATGTTGAAATTGGCAGTGGTGGTTAATTCTTTAGAGGATTTTCAACAGGCTTTGAAATCTGCAACATCAAATTGATAATCTCCGGGCTAGAATCTACTGTAGAGACGTTCCATGGAACGTCTCTACATTCTTTTTCGGAGAGGTCTAATTGACAATTATCAATTGACAATTGACAATTGACAATTATCAATTATCAATTATCAATTATCAATTATCAATTATCCTATCTCATATTTTGTTTTTTCTCAGCTTTCGGATCACGATTTGCTACAGCAGCTAATTCTGCATCCATTAAAGTTTTACCTGTTGCTGCTAAATAAACATCATCTAAACTAGGACGAGATTGGGCAATACCAAAAATGGGTAAACCTGCATTATTTAACGCTTGTTGAATAGAAATTAAAGCGTCATTTTGGGGAGTAACTACCAAATTTAAGGAGTTACCTTGGGCGGAATTAATGATAATTTCTTGCACAAAAGGTAAAGATGACAGCAGATTTTTTGCTTTGTCTGCTTCTTCATTTGGTGAAAATTCGCGGATGCGTAAGGTAATGCGATCGCCTCCTACTTGATCTTTTAATTGGGAAGGTGTACCAGTGGCAATTACCAAACCCCGATCTATAATTGCTACCCTATCAGCTAAAGCGTCAACTTCTTCTAAATAATGACTGGTGATGACAACCGTAGTCCCCCCAGCGCGTAATTTTCGCAAAAAGTCCCACACCACAAAACGGCTTTCTATATCAAGTCCTACCGTTGGTTCATCTAATACTAAAACATCTGGGGAATGTAATAAACCAGCGGCCAAGTCTAGACGTTTGCGTAAACCACCGGAATAAGTGCCGGTTTTCTTATCTGCGTATTCCTGTAACCCGAGTAAATCTAATACAGTGTTAATGCGTTCTTTGATAACTTTACTGGGGAGGTGATAAAGTGCTGCTTGCAGTTGTAGCAGTTCTCGACCGGTTAAAACCTTATCTAAAGCCACCTCTTGAGCGACATAACCCAGCTTTTGACGTGCTAGTTTAGGGTTATCTAACACCGAGATTCCCGAAACTTCGATTTTTCCAGAGTCAGGGGTGGTGAGGGTACACAAAGCGCGGAGAGTAGTGGTTTTCCCTGCACCGTTGGGACCAAGTAAACCGAATATTTCCCCTGGTTTCACCTCAAAGGAGACATCCTTAACAGCGACTACAGAACCGTAGCTTTTTTTTAGATTTTCGATTAAAACTGCTGAGGCCATGACAGCAATAAATCCTAACTATACATTTCGCAACAATCTATTTTCTATTGTACGAGTTAGGCGTTAGGTGTGATGAGTTCTGGGTTTCATTTTGAGAAACTTGTTTTTTGGTATAAAGCAGTACAGTGTCTCAATCAGGATTTCCAGATTTTCAGAATGAACAGAATTTTGCAGAAAAAGCCGAATTTTACCATGACACAAGAGTTAAGGGGTTCATTTTTCTTTATTTTTTGGGGCAATTTTGGGATAAAATATGTTTTATAGATGTTTGATAGTCTTTAGGGAATAGCCTAAAAACCTTATATATTAATATATACTAATAGTTTTAAAACAAGCCCGTGACGAGGATTGAACTCGTGACCTCACCCTTACCAAGGGTGTGCTCTACCACTGAGCCACACGGGCAAAATTGAAATTTACTTTTCGGGTTTTTGATGATTTATGAATTACAAAGCTGAGAATTTAACTCGACACTCAGCTATTGTAACCCATATCATCTCAAAGTAGTGGGCCGGGCTGGATTTGAACCAGCGTAGGCGCAAACCAACGGATTTACAGTCCGTCTCCATTAACCACTCGGACACCGACCCGCTTCGTTCCACTTTCCCTATAGTAGCAGCAGTTTTTAGGTTTGGCAAGGGGTTGGGAAAACTTTTTTTCAAAAAAACCGGAAAGGCTTAAATCACAACGGTTTCAGATGATTAACCCCTGAGTTAACCTGTTTCTTGCAGGGAGTGTAAGCGGTGATCAATGCCTTCTTGGTGCATTGACAATTTTTTGGCTATTTTAAGGGATAAAATTCCAACCGATAACGATAAAGCGCCACCGGACGAGAACCTGCGGTAAAATAATCTGGATCTTGGGGTGAAAGGTACACAGCAGTCACTTGATCTGCTTCTATTGTTGGGTATAATTTGGGGTCAGATGTGGAAACTAAATGATAAGCTGTGGTAGATTCTACATTATTAAAATAGGCACGAGAACCACCTTTAAAATATTGTTGAAAAACTTCTGCGCTGATAAATTTACCATCGGGATTTTTTTCGGTTGTGCGTGCGGTGACTACAGAAACTAATTGGCGATCGCCACGAAAAAAGGTAATTTGACGATTAGGAGATTCTGGATCTAATTTAACTGCTAATACAGCATCATCTCCTAAATAAGCTCTGGATAAGTTCAAACTGTTAAATACTCGATCAGCTACTAAAATTGGTGATTGTTGATTTTGTGATTGTTTATTTGTTTTAAAGAAAAGATTGAAACCTGAATTTTGTGGTTTAACTTTCACAAATCTCACTACAAAATTCACAGGTTGATTTAATTGACTGCGATTTGCTTCAAATCCTGGTGTGATAATATCTGGTGCTAAAGGTGCAGCTAAATCTACCAAGGTACTGGTGACATTCCAAGTTCCAGCTATCCAGTCAGGGTAAACTAAATCTCCCTTTGCGGGTTTGACTGATGTTAATTTTTCCCATTGTGTAAAGTTGGCTAATTTTTCGGATAATTCACCTGCTTTAGCTTCTGCATTGGTAAATAAAAAGAGGATGATTAAACAAAGACTTAAAATGGTTTTCAGGAACATAATCAACAACTCAAAAAAATCAATTTAAATTTCAAACATTAAATTTCCAACATTAATCTGATGTTAATCCTGTAAGGGTTTAGCACTGCTAAACCCCTACTTATGAATTTTGATGCAGATAAACGATTTATTGAATCAATCAGTTGCAAAAATTACAAACTTTCTAGCGGTAAAGGTTGCCAAACTTCACCGTATTTCTCCCGTAAAGCCAACCAATTTTCTACCTGTCCCGCTTCATATTCTCCGGGTTTACCCCATTGTAAAAATAGGCTTAATGCAGGTTCTTCTTTTTCATCTAAAAACCGGATAGCGTAGGTTGTAAAATTACCTCTTTTAGCTTCACCTGTTTCAAATTTCACCTTGGTGATTTTATCCATATTCAAATGAAATTCAAATCCTTCGGTGTGCATATTCGCATATTTACCTTTTGGTAATTCTGCATAAAATAGTTTTTCTATTTTTCCTCTAGCTTCTAATACTGCGGCGCTGCTAGTGACTATTAAACGCAAAGTTCCTAAATTTTCGCAAGCTTCCAAAAATTCTTTCAATGTTGTATTCATACGCCTAATGTAAATTACCAAAAAGGATGTCATCTATATTATAGATGTATTTTATACTATATATGATATTTTATATGATATTTTTGTCTGAATCAGGATTTGCAGGATTTTTGTTTTTATCATAATTTATAAGATTTTAGTCACGAAGATGCAGGATAAATCAGATATCTGAGGAAAGATTAGTGTTGTGAATATTGAATGATTAATTATTTGCAGCATCTTCAACAGCAAAATGAATTTATCTAACTGACAGTAATTAATATTAATACCTGAAATCTATATTTATCAATTATTATATTAATTACAGCAGATTGCAGATTAATCAGGTACAGAATATAACTTGAAACCTAGACAGAAACAGAGTTTTACTCCTGACTCCTGATTTCTGCTGTATCAATTTAAATTACATAATCCTGTGAATCCTTTAATCCTGGAAATCCCACTGATTCAGACAAAAAACTCAACCCAACCTACAGAATGTTTACGAATATTTAACTCATCAAATCTTGAAACATCGCTGTACTTAAATAACGCTCCCCAAAAGAAGGCTGAATCATCACTATTAATTTACCTGCATTTTCTGGACGTTTACCGATTTTAATTGCTGCACACAAAGCCGCACCAGAAGATATACCTGATAATAACCCTTCTTCTGTTGCTAATTTGCGTCCATATTTCATTGCATCTTCATCATCAACTTGAACCACTTCATCAATTAATTCTGGACGCAAAACATCGGGAATAAAACCAGCACCAATACCTTGAATTTTATGAGAACCAGATTTACCACCAGAAAGCACAGGACTTTTACTAGGTTCAACAGCAATAACTTGAAAATTCGGTTTTCTTTGTTTAATAACTTCCGCTATTCCGGTAATAGTTCCCCCAGTTCCTACCCCAGCAATTAATATATCAACTTCCCCATCTGTATCAGTCCAAATTTCTTCAGCAGTGGTTTCTCTGTGAATTTTTGGGTTAGCTGGGTTGCGGAATTGTTGCAACATAAAAGCATTGGGAGTATTTGCTACTATTTCCTCTGCTTTATTAATTGCTCCCCGCATTCCTTCAGTACCAGGTGTTAATTCTAAATTAGCACCATAAGCACGCAACATGGCGCGTCTTTCTTGGCTCATGGTTTCTGGCATGGTTAATATTAATTTGTAACCACGGGCGGCTGCTACCATTGCTAAACCAATGCCTGTATTTCCTGAAGTTGGTTCTACTAAAATAGTTTGTCCTGGTGTAATTAAGCCCTCAGCTTCTGCTGAAATTACCATACTTAAAGCAATTCTATCCTTAACAGATGCTGCTGGATTCATACCTTCTAGTTTAACAACTATTCTGGCTAATACTCCCTCAGACTGAGGAATTTTGTTGAGTTGTACTAACGGCGTTCTACCAATAAGTTCTGTTACGTTTTTAGCAATTCGCATTTATTAACCCCTAAAATTATCCTCAGATTATCCTAAAATTATCCTAAAATTATCAATAATCATTCTATCTCTTTATTCATCATACTCGGTTTTTAGATATTTTTTTGATAGTTGAGTAACATTTATTTTAAGAATTTTATCTATCAACATAATTTCCTTGTAATTCCTGACTTGATCAAAATCCAAAAATATTTTGCCAAAATTTTAATTGGTAAAATTTTAATTGGCAAAATTTTAATTGCTTTTTTGATTTCTTTAGTTTATTTTTAATTCAGTTCCAATTTGTCATGATATACTGTTATTTGAGTACAGAGTTCATCATTAAAAATCATCTTTAAATATCCTCAAGTATTTGCCCATAAAGCTTTACAGTTGAGTACAAAAATCCCCGCACCCCACCTGATAAATGCTAGTACCCCCCATTACAAATACTAGCACCTCTACCCTCAAAAATTTTTATAATTCTTACTAGATAAGACTTACAGCCTTTGAGTACAACTTTAATGATTTTAATAATTTCAATTCTGGTGGGGTAAACTGTGTGCTAGGGAGGCAACTGATATAAACATTTATAGGATTTACGCAGAGATTCCCCTCTACCCCCCGAAATTCCTAGACGCAAGTCTGGTGAACTAGGGGGGACTTCTTAACCATAATTAAATGGTAATCTCTATTCACAAGCGGTTAAATTCTGTCAGTATTATTGATTACTAAATCTAGCATATTTTAGGAGTGGATTGGGATTTTTTATGAATTTTTAATTTCAATTGCTTGATCAACATTTATGAGATTCGCTATTGTTTGAGAAATGGCAATCAGAAGGTGCAGCAATAACCCATAAATTACCTTTAATTAGATTTTATTACTGGGTAATTGTAACCTAGCGAGGTAGAGCAAACATGAAATTAAAAATTTTCAATGTGCTGACAGTTGGTTTGGTTACTTTAGCTGTACTTTCTCCGGGAATAATAGTTTTTAATTTAATTTGGGGACGACATCTAGAGTTAGTTAAGACACAGAATTTATCTTGTGAATTCACGAAAATTAATCAAGGTTATGCTTCTTTTTCTTTCTCAAATCAGAGTGTAAATACTCTGGAATCTCTAACTCAAAAAAAAATACCTGCAAATAATTTTTTTCTCCAACTGCAAATGATTGTTGAACAATATAAAATCGTCACAATTTTGCAATGGTTGGTTTTAGCTACACCTATTTGTATTGGTTTGGGAATCATTGCTTACGATAGATATCTTGTTTATCGTGCTGCTGTTTTCAAAGCGCAAGTAGAAATGTTAGAAAGACTTTGGCAACAAAGTATTGAACAATAAATCGTAAGAAGTCAGGAGTCAGGAGTCAGGAGTCAGAATATTGTTTTTATGAGGGATATACTTCAAGCAAGTTTTTCATAAATTATGAATCATGACTCGAAAACTCTAATTAATTGTCAATACTGTATCCTGAATCCTGAAAATAAAGCAATAATTTTCAAGTTTCTTGTTCACCATAAAGTAAATTACCATGTCAGAAGAACGCCAAACTCAGTATTTTAATTTGATTGATGAATTACTCAGATGTCCTAATGGACAAGAACCAGAAGTATTGGAAGCTCAACCCGAATTAGTTGATTCTGGTTTGATACATACAATGCTACAAGTTGCGACTATGTTTGCCCATGAAGGTAATCAAGATGGCGCTCAATTTTTATTTTTTATAGCTAAAGAATTAGCGAAACAATTAGGTTTATATCCTGATGTTTCCAATGAGGTTGCAATTCAGGAGTAATAATGCTATTGACTTCAACTGATGCAGGAAAAATAGCTTTAGAATTTCTGTTAGCAGACTGGAACATTGCGGAAGAATACAGAGATTGGTTTACTATCATTAACTCGCAATTAATGGGTGAATATTGGTACATTGTAGAATTGGGTGTGGAAGGTTTTCCTGATAAATGGTTTATCCAAGTTTATGATACAGGAGCCTGTGACCCAAATTATACATTTATGTCTCCTATCTCTGGTTCTGAAGGATATATGGATTTGAAAAATCTACCAAATATTCTCGCTGATGTTTTAGTCGCTGAACGCAATTCCCGATAAGGTAAGAATTCAGGAGTCAGAATGTTTGATAAATACAGGACTTAGTTCAAAATTTATTTGTGCTATACAGTTCAATAATTTTGAATTAATTATAAATGGTCATTATATTAGAGGTGATGCTTTTTTAAAGTTCACCTCTTTTTGTGATTGGTGACTGGTGACTGGTGATTGGTGACTGGTGACTGGGAAAATACAAATAATTTCTCCCTGACTCCTGACTACTAGAAATTAATATTTTATTTAGAAAAACCTGCTAAATTGTCATGTTTAAATAACAAGATTATGTTATACTAAATAGTAGTGATAGACGCTACAGAAATATCAATCAGAAATATCAGTCAAATGATTGCTGAAGATATCCTAGCTCAAGAATTCACACGAATCTTAGACCATTATTACCCTGACCTTGGGGAAATATTGGAAAATTGTCATGTGAAAGTTATAACCTCTTTTTGGGGACGACCTGCTAGACGCTTTCAATATATAGGAATTTATTGTTCTGATGACATCATGCCATTAGTACAATCACAAAAAGAAATATTGAGGGAAGTAGCAGAAAATATGGGACTTATTCAGGTAGTTTGCATAAATGCTAAAAGATTGCTCCGCGATCCACTATCTAAATTAAGACAGTCGGAACCGCGTTTATGGTTGGATTTGCATTTAGTGGCGGTCTAGAATATAGCCAATCATGAAAATAGGACTTTTCTGGAATATCGCCAGTGTTGATGATGATGTAATTAGATATGCTGCTGACAATTCTTTTGGTTTAATGGGGAGTCCAACTTTTTCTCTTTTGAGATTGAGAAACACTGTCAACATATATCGACAAATCAATAACAGTGGTGCAGATCAATTTCTGTTAGCGCGGTTCTTTTTTGTGACTAAAACTGATGATGAAGCAGTAAATAAAGCCTTACCTTTCATCCATAAATTTAGCCAGAAAACCATAGCTAACTCGACTCAAGTAATGCAGAATAGTCCCCATCCCCAACAATCCTATTATCAAACAAATATCTGTTATGAAATAGATTATTTGCTGGAAAATTGGATAATTGGGGATATTCAAACCTGCCGCGACAAAATCAAGAAATTCCAGGACGAATAAAATCTCAGCACAATAGCACTCAAACCCTCATCTTTATTTCTGTAAAAAAATTTTGAGAGTTTGCAGCGTTACAATCAAGAGGTGCGAAATTATGTCTAAACTGCCGTTACTTCCTCCTGATGATTTACCTCCCGTAGAGGTGACAAAACAGGACGGAATGTTACAAATGGAATTAGAGCAGTCTATTGGCAGATGCTTTTATTACGCTTGCGATCGCATTACCCAAGTCTTGCTATCTAACTGTCATTGGTATATCACCAAAAACGGTAATGCTCTGTTATTAATTATTGACGCTCCTGATATAGTATCTTACTGGCATATAGTCAGCAATATTCCCCAATTTGGTAAAAGTTTAGAACCATTTACCAAAGAAGCAAAAGTTAGAGTTTATCCGCCTTTTGGTAAAGGAATGCCCTTTGAAATTGGCGTAAATGAAATCTCTGCTTATCGAGATTGGTTATAGTTTGGTAATGGGTAATGGGATAAATTATCCTATCTTGTGGGATAGGCATCCTGCCTGTCCTTTATTTATGATTAGCCAGGGTAGGGTTTGCTGAATAAACCTAAAACCTTGATATATCAAAGGTTAGAGGCTGATAAACACAGAAATTAGTGCAAGGGTTTTGAAGGGTATACCGGAAAAAGTGTGCATTTTTTGGGATTTCAAGAGATGGCAAAGAAATTTTCAAATCTCCTCCTGACACAAGAGGGCAACCACGGGGGGTTTGCCCCTACTGACTCCTGGGGCAACCACGGGGGGTTTGCCCCTACTGACTCCTGGGGCAACCACGGGGGGTTTGCCCCTACTGACTCCTGACTCCTATGCCCTCACGGAAAGACTTTCTCAGCAACCCCTATTTATGATTAGCGGGCAAGATGCCCGCACCACCAGAAGAAATCAGGAAATGTTGAGATATTTTCTGATGTTGAACTTCCTCAACTGATAACTGATAACTGATAACTGAATTTAAGCTGGTTCAAACTTCAATGAAACACCGTTCATACAGTAACGTAAACCAGTGGGTTTGGGTCCATCGTTAAATACATGGCCTAAATGTCCACCACAACGGCTACAATGAACTTCAGTTCTGGTCATGAAAAAAGAACGATCTACAGTAGTAGCGATCGCCCCATCAATAGGTTTAAAAAAGCTAGGCCAACCAGTACCACTGTTATACTTAGTGTCTGAAATAAACAAAGGCTGTCCACACCCAGCACAAACATAAGTACCAGGTTCATAATTTTTGTCTAAAGGACTGGTATGAGGTCGTTCTGTACCATGTTTTCGCAACACCTGAAACTGTTCCGGCGTTAAAATAGACTTCCATTCCTCTTCAGCTTTGGTGACTTCAAATTTTGTATCCGCAGATGCCATAGGTTGTGAACTCCCAGTTATATACCGTGAAAAAAAGGCTGTACCGACTAAGACGGCACTAATTTGTAAAAAATGGCGTTTGTCCATAGATATATTATTGGCATAGTCAGAAGGGAACAGGAAACTGGGGACTGGGGACTGGGGACTGGGGACTGGGGACTGGGGACTGGGGACTGGGGACTGGGGACTGGTGACTGGGGACTGGGGACTGGTGACTGGTGACTGGGGAAGAAAATTTTAGATTTTAGATTTTAGATTTTAGATTTTAGATTTTAGATTTTAGATTGGAGTTAGGGGTTGCCGAGAAAGTCTTTTCATGTTCGCGCAGCGTGACGTAAGTCATGGGAATAGGAGTCAGGAGTCGTAGGGGCGAAGTAGGGGCGAAGCATTCGGAAAATAACCTGTGATCAAAATTAAGAATGTATCGCCCGAATGCTTCGCCCTTACAGGAAAATAACCTGTGATCAAAATTGAGAATTGATCGCCCGAATGCTTCGCCCTTACAGGAAAATAACCTGTGATCAAAATTGAGAATTGATCGCCCGAATGCTTCGCCCTTACAGGAAAATAACCTGTGATCAAAATTGAGAATTGATCGCCCGAATGCTTCGCCCTTACAGGAAAATAACCTGTGATCAAAATTGAGAATTGATCGCCCGAATGCTTCGCCCTTACAGGAAAATAACCTGTGATCAAAATTGAGAATTGATCGCCCGAATGCTGATGCTTCCAGCACGCTTCGCGAACGCCCTCATTAATAAAGGTTACGTTTAGTTTGAGCTTGCTCTGCTCCTGTATAACCAGTTACTAGCCATAGTATAGCTCTAACTCCATCGCGGATAGCTTTTTCGATAGGTTCTGGTGCGGTTTTTGAGGGAACAGATACCGCTTTAAATTCAATACCTCGACTACCCAAAACAATCTCACCAATTACACAAGCACGGCGCATATGAAAATCAGAAGTAATTAAATAAACGCTTTTGATACCCCTTGCTTGCAAATCATCTACCAACGTAGTAAAATTAGTAACTGTATCAACAGCCTCATAATCTAAATATAAACGCTTAGGATTAATTCCAGCTTTAACAAAGATTTCTTTCGTATAGCTAGGTGGACTACCACCAGTAATCCATATTGGTATATTGGGATGCTTTTTTGCAAATTCAGCGGTAAACTTCTCCCTTTCTAAACGTTTAGTAGAACCGCCCAAAACTAAGACTGCTTGTGGATGTACAAACTGATTTTGTATTTCTTTGTATCCCCACCATATAAACAGGGGTAGGATAAAAGACATAAACCGCAAAGATTTACCTTTAAACAATAGCTTTTTCAAGGCTGTGTAAGTGTGTTTGCGAACATCAAAATTTTATCTAAAAAATTTTATCTCAAAAATATTTACAGCTATTTTCAGGTAAATAAACCACATTTTGATTTAGGTTTCGCGTCAACAATGTAGGGGCGTTCGCGAAGCGTGCTGGAAGCATCAGCATTCGGACAATTAATTATCGGTTTTTACCTAAGACTATCATCCGAATGCTTCGCCCTTACAGTGGTCTAAAGACATGAAAACTGCTGTAGATTAGGGAATTTGGGCAAAATAAACCCAAATCAGAACTTGGTAAGCTGATGTGCAGCTAAACTGTATAATTAAAAAACCTGAAGTTACAGTAGCACAAGCATCTTGCTTGTATTAATTATTCAAGTTAAAGGCACAACAGCTTAGATGCTTTGGTAGATGCTTATGTATAAAAGTATGTATCCACGATATAAATAGAGTCGCTCTCTTCAATGCACTATCCTAACTTATATTAGACAATTTATAATAGGGGTTAAGACCCATTAATTGTTCAACTTTGTAGTTTAATGTAAATATACGGGACTGGTGCGACTTGAACGCACGGCCTGTCGCTTAGGAGGCGACCGCTCTATCCAACTGAGCTACAGCCCCAAATGAACAAACATCTACAATGATAGCAGTAGATTTAGTCAGAGTGCCAACTATTCTCCCAACTACCACCACCTATTTCTAAACCACAAAGATTACTCTGTGCTTTGAAAGTGATTTGAGTTTTACAACTACTGAATTTTCGCAGTGTTAAGTCTAGCTTACCTTGCATCGTATCCCGGCAACAAATCGCTAAACCATTGCTGGTGGGTGCGCGTAGGGGTGTACCTGGTAAATCAGTAGTTCCTGTTAATTCCACCTCATAATGAGAATTTCTAGCTTGCATTTGCCATTTACCCCAAGGCTGAATTTGCCAGCTTACTTGTGAGTTCCAGGGAACAAATTCATAAAACTGCCCTTGATAATGGATACCAATCATGGCTACTGATTCCATCCACCATAATACACCACGTCTGCCACCACCAGCAGTTAAAGCTAAATCGGGTTCGTTGTCAAAACAATTACAATTAAGCCAAAACCATTTTTGAGGAAACGCACCACCCCAATTTTTTTCCCCGTAGGCTGGGGCGTTGGTAAATTCGTAAATTTTACCATTCCAATCTATCCAACCGGTGGCTAAACCGTGAGCCATTAAAATTTGCCAACCTGGTTCAAAAATCTGTGAAAAAGACAACCAGCCAGCGGTTGATTGCTGGATACTATTTTGATTACCCCATCCGTAAACAGGTTTGATTTCATACTGCCAACGACAGTAATTACCCGTAGCAGGATCGGTGATTATGCCTTGATTTAAAGTAGCTGTAGCTTGATAACCTTCTTGAATATGGTGTGTAAAGTCACGGGGTAGGAGATAGCGAGGAGAAACTTTTAAGTTTGTTTTTCCCCAATGTCCTAAAGCTAACACATCTCGACTCGCCCAGAATTTGTTGACATCGGGAAATGTGCGACACAAATATTCATCATCTGGACCCAGGACTTGAGCAGCACCACCGCTATCAGGTTTCCCACCAATAGGATCTTCCATGGAATACATAAAAGCGAAGGTTTGCCCAATTTCCGGTAATGTAACGCGATAATACCAACCTTCAAAAAAACGGCGACTTGTACCGTCCCAGTGGTAGCCGCTGTGAGGTGTTTGGGTTGAGTTGAGGAAGTTTTTGGGAATAATCAGCATGAATACAGTATACAGAAATCCTATTTGATTTTTGCGAAGTTGGGCAAACCTTGATCAATTGAAAATTGACAATTGAAAATTGACAATTTTTTCATTCAAGGCTTCCGCCGTGAGCGTCAGCCGATAGCGTAGCGTGGCGTTAGCCATACGGTTTAAAACCTTCCCTTGCAAGGGGAAAAATAAAAAATTCGCTTTTTCAAAGTTCCTTGTTTCCTGTTCCCTAGTCCCTAAATTTTAAGCAATATTTCACAATTATTGCGAGATATTACAGAAAATCAACTTTAGTAAATATATCACACACATTCAAAAATTCATGCTAGATTATTTTCATGGTACAGAAAGGTTAAAAGTTCAAACAAAAACAACTGAATTAGAGCCTGTACCTCCTGCTCTAATGTCATCGCAATCACGGTTAGGTTGTGGCTTCCAAGTGTTTTAGCCTTGATTTCATCGAGTTGTAATTGGAGGTTTTGAAACGCATAGCCAGAAATGCCTGCCTAGTTAGAATGAAGGATGCACAATTCTGATTGGTAGATTGCGAATCGGGTCCACCTTAGTTGATGTAGTAAATTCGGATTTTCCCATTTTTTTGAATTATTTAGTTACAAACAAACCACTGTAATTTGCTGATGTCTCTCTGTCGCAACTTACGGTGGTTTATGGTTTGGGTAGCTTTCAATAATTGACAATTAACAATGAACAA
This sequence comes from Sphaerospermopsis sp. FACHB-1094, assembly GCF_014696195.1. Lineage (NCBI taxonomy): Bacteria > Bacillati > Cyanobacteriota > Cyanophyceae > Nostocales > Aphanizomenonaceae > Sphaerospermopsis > Sphaerospermopsis sp. FACHB-1094. The sequence goes on from NZ_JACJPT010000103.1 coordinate 13,302, forward strand.
TAGAATCTATTAATTTGTAATATATCTATTAATTTGTAATATGTTGTAGGGGCGAAGCATTTGGGTGATAATTTGACGGAAAAATCAGACATCTAGATATCCCATAAGCTTCGCCCTGCCTGATTATATTAGGACTGACGCAAGATGTGACTGAAAACCTTATTCTTGCGTAGGGGTAATTCATGTAGCTTGCTTCCCGAAGGGTATTACCCCTACTTTCGTTCCCTTTTGCGTAAGTCCTGTATATTTGTGATTGTGGCAAACATCGAGTATCATGCAAGCTGTTTAATCTAAAAATATAGTTAAATATAGTTGTTTCTGTGCAGGGGAAGAAAAAATGAGGGTTTGGCTTGCCTGTTTCTTTGTATTATTTGCTTTGGCAGAATTTTTTGACTGGGTAAAAGACTTATCTTTACCATTACCTATCTATATTTTAGGCGGAGCATTCTTAGCGGTTGTTTCCAATTACGATAAAATAGTCGGTTCTTATTTCAGTGATGTACAAGCAGAAATATTACCAGAACCATCGCATTTAGAAGCATCAACTCCATCAACTCCAACTCCATCAACTCCAATTTCATCAACCATTTCATCAACCATTTCATCAACCATTTCATCAACTCCTGTTGCTGTCACAATGTTAACTCCTATGGAAGAAGTAAACAAACCGATACAAAAAAGCTAACTAATGCTAACAAAAGTTGGCTTTTTCTTCAGTTGGCTTTTTCTTCCTGTTTCACCCTAGCAGTGTCGGCACTATCTAGTCCATAATTTAACGGAAAAATCAGACATCTAGATATCCCATAAGCTTCAAGGATTTGTTGTTTTTATACAATAGACTTCTCAGAAAAAGATGTAGGGACAATTCATGAACTGTCCCTACGAATGGGTTTCAGGTTATGCACATTTCATTACCGGAGATGTCTAATAGATTGTTTAAGTAGAAAATTTCGTTAACCGAACAGTATTGCGTTGTATGCAACGTCTCTACATTTTTTACAGAGATGTCTATTTCTTATCAAAAAATAAACAACCGATTTATTAGACTTTGGGGATTTCATTACCTGTTAGCGGGGGTTTAGTTTGTAGGTTGGGTTGAAGTATGAAACCCAACATCGTCGGGTTACGCTGTTGCTGAACCCGACCTACTTGTACTGACTTTTGTGACTTAAATAAGAGTTCACAATTACTGGTATTATAATACTTGAGATGTTAGATCAAGAATGCGGTAAACCAGGGGTAAGAAAATGACGGAGAATCAAGAACCACTGCCGATTTTACAGGGAAAAATTTTACAGGGAAAAAGAGGAAGATACAAAATTATCGAACGTATAGGAAAAGGGGGTTTTGGATATACTTTTCTCGCTGAGGATTTGAATCCGCCAGTAGAAAAACTCTATTGTGTTGTTAAGCAATTACGAATGGATCTTTATGATGATCCTAAAACTGTTGCAGGGATCAAAGAAGCCTTTGAAAAGGAGGCTAAGGCTTTGCAAAGATTAGGGGGAGGTAACATTCCTTCCTTGTATGATTATTTTTCCATAACTGTAACTGACCCTCTACTGCATATTCCACAAGAGTTTAATTTTCTGGTTCAACAATATATTGAAGGAAAGGATCTTGGTGAAGAACTAAAACAACAAGGACTTTTCTCAGAAACAAAAGTTTTGGATTTATTAAAAAATATTTTACCAGTTTTAAAATTTATCCATAATAAGAAAGTTATTCATCGGGATATTAAACCCAAGAATATTATCCGTTCTACAGAAGAAGAGAACAAATTTTATTTAATAGATTTTGGAGCAGTAAAACAAGTAATTCAAGGTGATATTGACACTAAAGAAACATCTATTGTCTTTGGAGATGATAATTATGCTCCTCCAGAACAAAGATCCCGTAAACAAGTTAATGCTTCCAGTGATTTATATGCTTTGGCTGCTACTTGTGTGCAATTATTAACAGGTGAATCTCACAGAGATTCCCGTGTTCATCAGCTTTGGAATTGGGAACAATATCCACATATTAGTGAACCTTTAGGTAAGATATTGCGTAAGATGCTCCAAGAAGACCCTTATTATAGATACCAGTCAGCAACGGAAGTCATAGAAGCTTTGGATAAAATCAAGCCTCTGAATAAACCTGATGAGTCTTCTACAGATACAGAAATCGATCCTAGTGATGATACGAAAGGAGTTATCAATCCTCGGATAGTAACTGAAGTCATAGAACCTGCTGATAAGCATTCTAAAGGTAAAAAAATCAATTCTAAAGATGATACAAAAGTTATCAATCCTCATCAATTCGATCCTAATCCATTCCCTAAATTTTTTATTATTATTATCGGTGGAATTATTTTGTCTTCTACTGTGTTTTTAGCTTATCCAATTATCATAAATTCAGGAGGAAAACAAACGACAAATAGAGTTCAGGAAATAGCCACGGAAAAATTACCGGATTTACATGATAATCCTACTCCTACAACGCAATCTACACCTCAAGAACCTGTTGATTCCGCTGCAACACCTCAAGGTGAACCTGCTGATTCTGCTACAACACCTCAAGGTGAACCTGCTGATTCTGCTACAACGGAATCTACACCTGTTATATTTCAAAATTTAGAAGCGTTATTAAAAGCAGGAAAATGGCGAGATGCAGATTCAGAAACTTGGAACTTGATGCTAAAGTTAACTAAACGAGAACAGGAAGGATGGTTACGAATTGAAGATCTGAAAAATTTTCCCAGACAGGAATTGCGGAAAATGGATCAATTATGGGTAAAATATAGCAATGGTAAGTTTGGCTTTTCTGTACAAAAGCAAATTTGGCTGGAGTTGGGTGGTAAGTTAGATGGAGAATTTGACTACGATACTTTTACGAAGTTAGGCGATCGCGTTGGTTGGAGAAAAAATGGTGATTGGCTCAGTTACGATAGTTACACCTTTAGTACAAATGCACTACACGGACACCTGCCACGCGTGGATGTGGAGGGACTACGGATACTCTTTCCTCTTCTCTAGACTATAACCCATAAGCGTTATACAAGATTATAAGTATTTCTTATCAAGAAGTAAATAACCGATTTATTAGGCTTTGGGGATTTCATTACCTGTTAGGCAGTTGGTGTAGTATACCTGTAGTAAATTTGTGGGTTGGTATGAGTAAAAAACCTAACATAAACGTCAGGTTGCGCTGTCCCTTAACCCGACCTACTTGTACTGACTTTTGTGATTTAAATAAGAGTTCACAATTACTGGTATTATAATCCTTGAGGTGTTAGATCAAGAATGCGGTAAACCAGGGGTAAGAAAATGACAGAGAATCAAGAACCACTGCGGATTTTAAAGGGAGAAATTTTACAGGGAAAAAAAGGAACATACCAAATTATCAAACCTATAGGACAAGGGGGTTTTGGAGATACTTTTCTCGCTGAGGATTTGAATCCGGCAGTAGAGAAACGCTATTGTGTTGTTAAGCAATTACGAATGGATATTGATCATCCTCCTGAAATCATTGCAGGGATCAAAAAAGCCTTTGAAAAAGAGGCTAGGACTTTGCAAAGATTAGGAGACCAAAGTGGTAACATTCCTTGCTTATATGATTATTTTTCCCTAACTGTAACTGACCCCCAACTCCATACTTCACAAGAGTTTAATTTTCTAGTTCAACAATATATTGAAGGAGAGGATCTCAGTAAAGAACTAAAAAAACAAGGACTTTTTTCAGAAACAAAAGTTTTGGACTTATTAAAAAATATTTTACCAGTTTTAGAATTTATTCATAAACACAATGTTATTCATCGGGATATTAAACCCAAGAATATTATGCGTTCTACAGAAGCAGAGAACAAGTTTTATTTAATAGATTTTGGAGCAGTAAAACAAGTAATTAAAGGTGATATTGACACTACAGAAAAATCTATTGTCTTTCTCAGTAAATCTTATGCTCCTCCAGAACAAATAGACAGTAAACCAGTTAATGCTTCCAGTGATTTATATGCTTTAGCTGCTGCTTGTGTGCAATTATTAACAGGTGAATCTCACAGAGATTCCCGTGTTAATCAGCTTTGGAATTGGCGAAAATATCCCCATATTAGTGAACATCTGGGTAAGATATTAGAGCGTATGCTCCAAGAAGAACCTTATTATAGATACCAGTCAGCAAGGGAAGTCATAGAAGCTCTGAATAAACTTGATGAACTTTCTACAAGTCCAAAAATCAACCCTGGTGGTGGTGAACAGACGGAAGTTATCGATTCTCCCCAACGTCAATTTATTAAAGTTATTAAAGTTTTATTGATAGCAGGAATTATTTTGTTTCCTACTGGGTTTTTAGCTGATCGAGTTATCAAAAGTTTAGGAGAAGATAGTCAAATAACTACTGTTCAATCATTTAAAGATGAAGAATTTGGAATTGAAATCAAATATCCTCAAAATTGGCAAACTGAAAAACAACAATATACTCCATTAACCGGAGGAATTATTGCCAAAATATTTCCTAATAGTTCCAGTTCAAATCTAGATGTAGGGTTATTTATCCGTGTACTAGATTTACAACAACCTCAAAATCTATCTGATTATAATCAGGCTGCTATTCAGGAAATTAAAAAATCGGTTATAGCTGTACAAATTCTCCAAGAACAATCAAAAAACCTAGATAATCGGGAGGGATATCAAATAGTTTATACAGGACAAGATCCAATTAATAGTAACCTCAGATTTAAAGTTATGGAAGTTTGGACTATCAGCAATTCAAAAGTTTATATTCTCACCTATCGAGCAGAAGAAAAACATTATGATTCCTTTCTCAAAGATATAGAACAAACAATGATTAGATCTTTTCGTTTCCAGCCTCATGTTACTTTATAGTAATCTGATTTGATTCATGAATTTTTCGTGGAGATAGGGAACAAGAAATAACGCTTTCGGTATGTACGGAGTTCTGTTCAAAAATCAAATATTATTCTTATACATACCGCACTTACCAGTGTCATGAGGTACACTATGAACAGGCAAGACTTGTACTGAGCTTGTCGAAGTATGCCTGTGCCACAATGGTTTTATCACTAACATCTGTACTTCATAGCACCGAAAACTGTTGTATGTAGGGTTTGCTGAATAAACCTAAAACCTTGATATATCAAAGGTTAGAGGCTGATAAACACAGAAATTAGTGCAAGGGTTTTGAAGGGTATACCGGAAAAAGT
>NZ_JACJPT010000104.1:0-18249 GCF_014696195.1 Sphaerospermopsis sp. FACHB-1094
GCTGCTACTAACCATTTGTGTAAATCTATGGCTGTGGGAAATTTGATTTTTTCTTCTGGTTGAAGTTTATTATGTAATAATACCTGTTGACAAAGTGCTAAACCTTGATTCCAAGCGTGTCTGGCTACTCCTGCGTGTTGCGCCAGTAGTAGTTGTTGTTGCTTGTTAACTTTGAGTTGGGTTTTGAATCCTAGTAGCATACAGTGATTTTACTGTAATTCTGTCACAAAGCAAAAGATGACAGGAAATTTTCAGCAAATGTGAGTATTTGTTATTATTGGTTAAGAAAACATTAACTAGCTACTAACCCCAATGTACCCAAACTTTTTTCCTTTCTGCAAATGGATTAATCAATTTTAATTCTTATTTTCCCATCTTGGCTTTTTTGACATGATATAGCGTTTCCCAGTCTCATGAGGTACACCCTAATTTATTTACTGTTCCCAATTCCCAATTCCCAATTCCCAATTCCCAATTCCCAATTCCCAATTCCCTAAGATAAAAAACTCTGTACCTCACTAGCTTGGTAAATGCTATATTTTCATATAAAAATATTATCTGTCCCCAGTCACCAGTCACAACCTACACTATCCATTCAGATGCGCGATCGCCCAAGTCAAGAGGAATACTTACAGCTTTACCCAATCGGGGACGCTCTTTAGTTTGTTCAACAAAAGTTTGTACTTGACTCGTTCCACCCAAAGCGTTGAGATAATTAGCGATGCTATCCAGATGTTCTTGATATTCTGGTTCGCTTAAAGGGAATGAAGCTTGTTCAAGATATTTCCACATAATTTGCAGAAATATCTTTCCTTGCGTCCTGCGGAACTGGACATCGTAGGAATATCCCCATTTATCAATTAACAGTTGACGTAATTCCTTGCCAGTCATAATGCTTTAAGATTTATTGTTGTATTGTTTATTTTAGTTAAATGCCATGCAAGTGAATTACATAGTCAGATAAACTGTTTTGCATTTAATTTGGATAAGTCTAGCGAGCAATATGACCGCAGCACAAGACTTAACTATATTAGGATTATCAAGTTTAGCTGCGTAACATCTGATTGTTACACATCTAAAAAAAAATCAACACCAACTTAACGAGATCATGGCTGCTCTCATTTAGATTTTACATTTAGAGCCGACTTACTTACTCAAAATATTAATATTTATAGTACAGAAATATTATCATGTTTTGTCTGCATCTGTGATGCAAGATGTGAATGTGATATATTTAGTCTTGAGTTCAAGAAGCGTAGATCCTTGAGAAGTGGTGAAAGTCCGGCTCTGAGACTGGGGAGAGTCAGAATTGATCTGACCATAGCTCCTGTGTGACAGGAAATCCTATAAATCAGACAAAGTAAAACATTCTCAAGAGTAGCTAATCCAATCAGAACTGAAAACAGAGAACCCGCAAAATATTTTCTTTAAAGTAGTCCCAACAGCTTTTAGACTAGGGATAGAGGGTGTGGTAGTAAGTCCTGTTGGGGTGATTCCCAGCAAACAGAAAGCATGAGATATTTGTCTATGCTTTTTGAAACTATGATAAGGATATAAAGAAATGTAATGCTAACAGAAGGTAATGCTAGATAGGTCTTCTTACCAAGAAGTATGGCATCACTGGGGGCGTTAGCATTTCGACTCAGGCAAAGTGTGAGGCTAGTTGCTACCACTCTTGTCAAAATTGCTGAACAAATTACACAAAGAGCGCGTAGACTATGGCTCAATTTTCTGAATCAATGGACGTACCCGATATGGGTCGTCGTCAGTTCATGAACCTGCTGACTTTTGGGACTGTCACCGGAGTAGCTGCTGGTGTATTGTATCCTGTTGTTAACTACTTTATCCCCCCCGCCAGCGGTGGTGCTGGTGGTGGTACAGTAGCAAAAGATGAACTGGGTAACGATGTTAGTGTTAGTAAGTTTCTCAGCAGTCATAACGTAGGCGATCGCACCCTTGTCCAAGGACTCAAGGGAGATCCTACCTATATTGTGGTAGAAAGCAAAGAAGCGATCACAGACTATGGCATTAACGCTATTTGCACCCACTTAGGTTGTGTTGTTCCTTGGAACGTAGCAGAGAACAAGTTTAAATGCCCTTGTCACGGTTCCCAGTACGATGCTACTGGTAAAGTGGTCCGCGGACCTGCACCCAGGTCTTTAGCTTTAGCTCATGCGAATGTCAACGATGACAAAATCGTTTTGACCCCTTGGACAGAAACCGACTTCCGCACTGGTGAAGAACCTTGGTGGGCTTAAACAATGCAATGGTTCAGCTTTAATGCTGAACAATCACCACTGACAACTGACCACTGACAACTGACTTTATAGAGATGAGAAACCCCCGTACACCAGCGAGGTTAACCCGCGCTGCTAAAGTAATGTTAAATACATTACTAATAGCGATCGCTACTGTGACATTTTTCTTCACCAGCGATATTGCTCACCCCCAAACAGCTGCTGCTTATCCCTTCTGGGCGCAGGAAACCGCTCCTGAAACACCCCGCGAAGCCACAGGAAGGATTGTTTGCGCTAACTGTCACCTAGCAGCAAAAAACACAGAAGTAGAAGTACCCCAATCAGTATTACCTGACACCGTATTTAAAGCGATCGTCAAAATCCCCTACGATACCAACGTACAGCAAGTAGGTGCTGATGGTTCTAAAGTCGGTTTAAACGTCGGTGCTGTATTGATGTTACCCGAAGGCTTCAAAATTGCACCAGAAGACCGCATTCCTGAAGAAATGAAGGAAGAAGTAGGCGATGTTTACTTCCAAACCTACAGAGAAGACCAGGAAAACGTGGTGATAGTTGGACCCTTACCAGGAGAAGAACATCAAGAAATCGTCTTCCCTGTGCTTTCACCTAACCCTGCTACCGACAAAAATATCTACTTTGGCAAATATGCCGTTCATGTAGGCGGTAACAGAGGACGTGGACAAGTTTACCCCACAGGTGAAAAGAGCAATAACAACGTTTACAACGCTTCCGCTGCTGGTACAATCAGCAAGATTGCCAAAACAGAAGATGAAGACGGTAACGTTAAGTATGTAGTTAGCATCAAAACCGACAGCGGTGAAGTTGTTAACGATACCGTTCCCGCAGGTCCAGAACTGATTGTTTCTGAAGGACAAACAGTTGCATCTGGTGACGCTTTAACCAATAACCCCAACGTCGGTGGTTTTGGTCAGAAAGATACAGAAATCGTCTTACAAAACCCCAACAGAGTCACAGGTTTGATCGCCTTTATCTGTTTAGTGATGTTAGCACAAGTTATGTTAGTGCTGAAGAAGAAGCAGGTGGAAAAAGTCCAAGCTGCTGAGATGAATTTCTAAATTCTTTACTAAACAATGATTTGTGGGACAGGCAAGATGCCTGTCTTTTTTTTATCACAGGAGTCAGGAGTCAGGAGTCAGGAGTCAGGAGTCAGGAGTCAGGAGTCAGGAGTCAGGAGTCAGGAAGAAAGGATTTTACAGCAGATTTCATATAAGTGAAGTACACCAGTAGCGGGCAAGACTTGTACTGAGCTTGTCGAAGTATGCCCGCACCACAAGAGTTTTATGATTCATCTCTGTACCTCATAACACCGGGAAGTGCTGTATTTTCCCAATTCCCAATTCCCAATTCCCCATAACTTAATACTTAGGGTTTGCTGAATAAACCTAAAACCTTGATATATCAAAGGTTAGAGGCTGATAAACACAGAAATTAGTGCAAGGGTTTTGAAGGGTATACCGGAAAAAGTGTGCATTTTTGGGGATTTCAAGAGATGGCAAAGAAATTTTCCAATCTCCTACTGACTCCTGACTCCTGACTCCTGACTCCTATGCCCTCACGGAAAGACTTTCTCAGCAACCCCTACTTAGGGTTTGCTGAATAAACTGAAACCCACTATGAATAAAGAGTTTGAGGGTGATAACAAAGAAAATAGGTGCAAGGTTTTGGAAACTATGAGTAGGAAAACCTTGCACTTTGTTGGTTTTTACCTCGTTTCCAAATACAAAAAACTCCTTGATATCCTTGAACTCCTGACTCCTTGATCTCCTCCACCAGATGTCTAATGATAAACAGCTAACTTTTGATCTTGCACCCGATCTTGAATATTCTCTTCTACAATTTTGCGGAAAACATCTCCATCAATGGTTTCTTCTTCCGCTAACATATCAACTAAACGCTCCATAATCATGCGGTTTTCTTGCAGTAATTCTTTTACCTTCACATAACAATTGCTGACAATCTCTCTGACTTGAGCATCAATTTTACCAGCAATTTCTTCAGAATATTCTGATTTATTTCCCCAGTCACGTCCCAAAAATATATCACTATTATTTTGACTTTCCAAGGATAATGGACCTAAATCAGACATCCCAAACCTTGTTACCATTTGTCTGGCCATGTTTGTCACTTGTTGCAAATCATTACCCGCACCTGTGGTAACTTCCGGTTTCCCAAACACTATTTCCTCAGCCGCACGACCGCCTAAAGCTGCCATAATTCGGGCTAAAATTTGGGAACGGGAAATTAAACCCTGTTCTTCATTGGGTGTAAACCAAGTTAAACCTAATGCTTGTCCTCGGGGAATGAGGGTAACTTTTTGGACTGGATCATGGTCTTTAACCAATGTACCTATTAAAGCGTGTCCCACTTCATGGTAAGCAATTAAACGTTTGTTTTTACTGTCTACTAAAGCAGTACCCTCCATTCCCGCAACTACCCGATCTACAGCATCATCTATTTCTAAAATGGTAATTGCTTCTTTGCGTCTTCTAGCTGTGAGAATAGCTGCTTCATTGAGGAGGTTAGCTAAGTCTGCACCGGTAAAACCAGGAGTCCGTCGGGCGATCGCATCTAAGGACACACTCGGATCTAATTTTTTGTTCCGTGCATGAACTTGCAAGATTTCCAAACGTCCTTTTAAGTCTGGTGCATCGACAATAACTTGTCTATCAAAACGACCAGGACGCAACAAAGCTGAATCTAAGACATCAGGACGGTTGGTAGCGGCAATAATAATAATACCTGTGTTACCTTCAAAACCATCCATTTCTGTTAATAGCTGGTTTAAGGTTTGCTCTCTCTCATCATTACCACCACCGATACCTGCACCCCGCTGTCTACCTACTGCGTCAATTTCATCTATAAAGATAATACAAGGAGCGTTATCTTTGGCTTTTTTGAACAAGTCACGGACACGGGAAGCACCCACACCCACAAACATTTCTACAAATTCTGAACCGGAAATACTGAAAAATGGTACAGCAGCTTCACCGGCGATCGCTTTTGCTAGTAAAGTTTTACCTGTACCTGGGGGTCCAATTAACAGCACGCCTTTGGGAATTTTCGCCCCCACTGCGGTAAATTTTTCTGGTTGTTTCAAAAAAGTAACAACTTCCTGTAATTCTTCCTTGGCTTCTTCAATTCCCGCCACATCATCAAATTTTACTCCCGTTTTCGCTTCCATTTGAAACCGAGCGCGAGATTTACCAAAATTCAAAGCTTGGTTAGAAGCATTGGCAGAACGGCGCAGGAACAACAGCATTAACGCCACCAGTGGTAAAATCCACATCAGGTTGATTAATAATCCTACGGCTGCTCTACTATTAGCAGAGGAAACCTGACCAAACTCAACATTTTTTTCTTTGAGTTTGTTTATTAACTCCGAGTTTTGATCTAAAAGCCGTACCGCTATAGGTGGTGCATCGGGTTTTTGATCTGCTAAATAAACTTTAGCTATTTGTTCGGTTTCATCAATTTCGACTCTTTTAACCAGCCCTTGCTCGGTTTTTTGCAGCAATTCCCCGTAAGATAAAGAGTTACGTTCTGCTTTTTGTGCCAAGACGGGACTACCCCCAAACATTCCCGGCAACATGATCATAGCGGCTGCTAATGCCCCAGTCCAAGCTACTCGCTTTGTTTGATGCTGTTTTCTCAATGCCTTTTTAGCAACTTTTGTCATAATATTTACCCTTTTAATTTTGGCATAAGCGAATTTTTGGTTTTATGCCTATTCTTCTTACAGAAATAGCAATAACTGGAAATTACTGTTTTCTTATCTAGTTTAACTTCGAGCTATGAGAAATTGGTGATGGGTGATTGGTGATTGGTGATGGGTGATGGGTGATGGGTGATGGGTGATGGGTGATTGGTGATTGGTGATTGGTGATTGGTGATTGGTGATTGGTGATAGGTGATAGGTGATAGGTGATGGGTGATGGGTGATGGGTGATTGGTGATGGGTGATTGGTGATTGGTGATTGGTGATTGGTGATTGGTGATTGGTGATGGGTGATTGGTGATGGGTGATGGGTGATGGGTGATTGGTGATTGGTGATTGGTGATTGGTGATTGGTGATTGGTGATTGGTGATGGGTGATGGGTGATGGGTGATGGGTGATGGGTGATTGGTGATGGGTGATTGGGAAAGAAGGCAAGAGGCAAGAGGCTTTTAGAGAATTTTGGTGTATGGAGTTTTTTTCAATAATCAAATAGGAGTCCTATATTAGTCCTATATTTCAGTAGGTTTTATACAGCGGTTCATTAACTAACTATAATGTGATTATATTTTTAGTAACTATGAATATTACCCAACCTCACTACCATGCCTCCCCAAGCATATTATTGTACCAGGCTAGGCTGCCCCAAACCTGAAAACCACTTAGAAGAGAATGACCCCACCTGTCAAGCCTGTGGAATGCCCCTGATTCTATCAAGTTCAAAGGGGCGGTATCAACCCATAAAGCCCCTGGGTAAAGGAGGGTTTGGGGAAACTTTTCAAGCTGTTAACTTAGGACGCTTGAATCAAGATTACTGTGTGATTAAAAGATTGTATATTAATCCTAAAAATTTAGGTGCAAACAAAACACCCGAACAAAAAGCAGCGATAAAACAAGCTATTGAAAAAGCCTTTGAACGGGAGGCGCGGGTTTTAGAATCTTTAGGGGATAAAACCGGACAAATTCCCTCTTTATACGATTATTTCAGCTTCACCGCTCCCTCCTTTGGGGAAAATACTGACTTTGAATATCAATATGAATATCAATATGAATATAAATATTTAGTGCAACAATACATTGAGGGTGAAGACTTATCCCAGGAGTTGAACAGCCGAAGACGATTCTCAGAATCAGAGATTATTGATGTGTTACAGCAAATTCTCCCAGTGCTGAAACTAATTCACAGTGTTAACTATGATGGTAAACTCAGTATCCATCGGGATATTAAACCCAGTAATATTATCAGGGAACAAGGGACTAACAAGCTAGTTCTCATTGATTTTGGTGCCGTTAAGCAGATTATACCCGGAGAAAATGATCCCCAAAAATCTTTAGTGTTTAGCACTCCTCTATACGCCCCCCCAGAACAAGGAAGAATTGTTTACCCTGCCACGGATTTATATGCCCTAGCAGCATCATGTATTCAATTATTAACTAAGGACGACCTGAAGAATATCCGTAATTACGCTAATCAATGGGAATGGAGAAACAAATACCCTGGGATTGTCAGTAATAAATTGGCTGACATACTAGATAAAATGCTACATCCACAACCAGAGGCGCGGTATCAGTCAGCGGCGGAAGTAATTGAGGCTGTGGAGAAAGTTACCTCAAAAAATCAGGAGACAAATTCAGGTAATGATGATCCAACTAAGATTACTGCTACCGGGAAACAAAGGCCATTAAAACTACTGATAGGCGGTGCGACGGCGGTGATGATGGCGGTGTTTATATTTATATATATTATTGTTAACCGGATTCCGCCCAGTCCCCAACTGAGGATATTGAAAGATCCGAACACTGGAATTGAGTTAAACTATCCTCAAAATTGGATTGTCAAGCCGAAGCCAATAAACGTTTTCTTCCCAGGATTAAAATTTGAGTTGACTCCCACCAACTTCCGCAGTAGTTCTGACTCTCCCTCTGTCTTCATTAGCCAAGAAGAGTTACCTCCAGGGGAAACCCTGACAGGGTATACCAACTCCTATTTACAAAAACTCAAAGACCAAGGGCATACTATTGACACATCTCAACAGATTACCATTAATCAACGTCCAGGGTATCAAGTGGTTTACACCAACAAACAAGACCCTAACAGATCAGTGCGTTTTCTAGAAACTTGGACGATCTACGGGGGAAAACTGTATATTCTCACCTATAAAGGTGAAGAACCATCTTATAGTCAATTCGTCTCCACCGTCAAGAAGCATATATTACCTTCCTGGAAAATTAATTTACCAGCTACAAACTCCCAGTCCGTAAACCCAAGGTTAAAATTTAGCAGTTAATTGTTTACATAGGTGTGGAATGATGCTACAGTAGCAGCAGCGGGCTATTATTGCTACCAACAGCCCAAATATTCAAGAATATTAACCAAAGTATCCCTTTACAACTTCATAGCCCTGTTATGAAAAAATACTTGAAAGTACCTCTAACATCCCTAGCTGTAGCCTTTAGTGTATCTAGCGTTGCAGTGATTAATAGCCAACCCACAGCAGCCCAATCCCAGGACTTTTTCTGTGGGACTAACTGGGCTACAAATGCAGATGTTGCCTACCCTGCTACCATGGTACGTCACCGTACTGGTAATGTCCCCATTATTACTTGGACTGAAAATAGTAGGATTAATGATACCTGGACACCCCGGAAACGTTGCCAGTTTGTGTCTCGACGGTTTGAAGAATTGCATCGTCAAGGAAAACTCCAAGCCCTGGCAGTGGGAAGGGTGAATAATCAACCAGTCATCTGCGGTTTAGGTATTGGTGAACAAGTCTGCAATAGTAAGAATACTTTGCTGACAGTCACCAATGGCACAGATCCCGGCAAGTTCCTAGATAGTCTATTAAATACCCGTCGTAGTGCCTCTGGTCAAGCAGTTTTGTTGAACAGCAATGATCGCGGCAGAGTTGCAATTCCCGACGGGGATAGTGATGGGGTTGTCAGGGTGAGCATAGATGATATTATTAACGCTCACTTGTCTATCCCTAGTGCCAATTCTCATCCACCGCAGCCACAGCCGCAGTCCGACAACATTTGGTAACTTAAAACCTTTGAGAGGCGCAGATGAGTGAGTGGAAAAAATTCCTCACAATTTTGGTGACAGTGAGTGCCGCCATCACTTCTGGGGTGTCTGGGATAGTGGATGCTTCACCGCCTCTCACCCCAGAGGTAAGTAATAGGGTAAGTAATAGGGTAAGTAATAGGGTTAGTAATAGGATAAGTAATAGGATAAGTAATAACTATTGCCCTGGGGAAACCGCAGTACAGGCAGAAGCTCGGTTAATTACAGTTAAAATTATCCATCGCCCTGACCGAAATGGTAACTATCTGCCCCTTGGTTCTGGGGTGTTGGTGAGTAAAGCTGGTGACACCTATAGCATCATCACCAATCACCATGTTTTACAGGCAGGTACAGCCCCATACTGGGTTGAAACCTTCGATGGTTTATATCACACCGTTACCGCTGTAGAGGATAAAACCCATTTCCTTGGTAAAGATTTAGCCCTGTTACAGTTTAAATACCATAGGGGACATTACAACCCTGCCACCATGGCAAATGTTGCTCCCCGTTCAGGCTTTGTCATGGCCGCTGGTTTCCCCCTGTCTCCACAAGCCCCTGGACAAACCAGACGTAAAACCCCGGCTGATGGCAACTTAGCCATTAAACCCGGTGAAATCACCCAGATATTACCCAAACCCCTAGAGGGGGGATACCGCATTGGTTACACCAGTGATGTAATTAAAGGTATGAGTGGTGGACCATTGTTGAACTGTAGAGGCGAAGTAGTAGGTATTAACGGACTTCATGCCCAACCTATTTGGGGTAATTCCTATGTATTTGCCGATGGCTCTTCTGTTAACCCCAGGGATGTAGCCACCATTATTCAATATAGTTGGGGTATTCCCGTCAGTGATTTTTTCCCTGGCCAGTTTACCTTCAGGTGATAGATTATCTATGAAATTTACCCCCGAACTAGCAGTAATTTTAGGCGCTACCACAGCAGCAGTAGTGTATTTACAACCAGTCCTAGCTGTTAACCCAGTGACAATACCCAGGGTGCCAGCAGCCGAAATTAACAACATTGCCCGACAAATCACCGTCAATATCGGTGGCTTGGATGGTGTAGGTTCTGGGGTAATAATTAATCGTCAAGGTAATGTTTATACTGTCCTGACTGCCTTTCATGTTGTGAAAAAGCCAGGGGACAATCAGGTAATTACTGGGGATTACGAGATAATTACTGGGGATGGAGAAAGCCACGAGATTGACAAAATTGAGCGCCTACGAGGATTAGATTTAGCCATCATTACTTTCACCAGCACTAAAGAGTATAGAGTGGCAGCGGTAGCAGATTCCCGCACAGTCAACAACGGTTCTCCCCTATATTATGCCGGGTTTCCCGCCAATGCCCCCAAAAATACCAATCCTAGACAGTATAAGTTTACAGAAGATCAACTGACATCCCGCAGTCAGGGAGAAAAGCAAGGATACGACTTAATTATGTCCGGTAAACCCCAACCGGGAGTCAGTGGCGGACCAATTTTTGACCAGCGGGGGTTTGTCATTGGCATCTATGGTAAATCGGAACTGGACTCCACAAAAATACAAGGGGTGCAGGGTATCCCTATAGAGAAAATCCCTGACCTCTCCCGACGGGCGCGGGTGGTTACCTGGTCAAGTTCTACCTTAGTTAACACCCTCACGGGACATTCAAAGTGGGTTATTTCAGTAGCTTTCAGCCCCGATGGTAAAACCTTAGCTTCTGGGAGTGATGATAACACCATCAAACTGTGGGATGTCGCCACGGGTCAGTCAATCGCCACCCTCACCGGACATTCAGATGACGTTAATTCAGTAGCCTTCAGCCCCGATGGTAAAACCTTAGCTTCTGGGAGTTTGGATGACACGATCAAACTGTGGGATGTCGCCACGGGTCAGTCAATCGCCACCCTCACCGGACATTCAGAGTGGGTTATTTCAGTAGCCTTCAGCCCCGATGGTAAAACCTTAGCTTCTGGGAGTTTGGATGACACGATCAAACTGTGGGATGTCGCCACCCGGCGGTTAATCGCCACCCTCACGGGACATTCAGAGTCGGTTATTTCAGTAGCCTTCAGCCCCGATGGTAAAACCTTAGCTTCTGGGAGTTGGGATAAGACCATCAAACTGTGGGATGTCGCCACCGGGCGGTCAATCGCCACCCTCACCGGACATTCAGATGACGTTAATTCAGTAGCCTTCAGCCCCGATGGTAAAACCTTAGCTTCTGGGAGTGACGATAACACCATCAAGATTTGGCAAGAAAGTACAGTGACCGCAGAAACTGTTACCCCGGTGAATGTGCTAGTTAATGACAAGTCTCAAAAAATCACCGTGCGCCTGGAAACCGCACTGGGTTCGGGAGTAATCATTAATCGCCAAGGTGACACCTATACCGTCCTCACGTCCCATCATCTCATAGCCCCGCACCAGACAGTTACACTCACCACCCCCGACGGTCAACAACACCAGTCCGTACTTAGGAGTCGTTTAGGGGAATTAGATTTAGGATTATTAGAATTTACCAGTAAGAATAATTATGACACCGCCCTAGTAGCAGATGCCAGCGCAGTCCCCACAGGAGCAACGGTATACACCGCAGGATATCCCGAACCCAGTCAAAGTAATGCTCAGGAACGGCGTTATTTTTTACATCCAGGTAAAAAGAGACCAGACCAGGAGGGTGAGTATAACCTACAACTAGCAGGTCAAGCCCGACCGGGGTTAACCGGTGGTCCGATCCTCAATGAGTGGGGATTGGTGATTGGTATTTATGGTCAAGCGGACTTACTAGATATGTACCAGCAGGGTATTTCTCTGGAAAGGATACCCAATTTACAAACCATCGCCACTGTAGTTACCTGGCCTAATCCTACCTTAGTTAACACCCTCACCGGACATTCAGCGTCGGTTTACTCAGTAGCCTTCAGCCCCGATGGTAAAACCTTAGCTTCTGGGAGTGGGGATAACACCATCAAACTGTGGGATGTCGCCACCGGCAAGTCAATCGCCACCCTCACCGGACATTCAGATTTGGTTCGTTCAGTAGCTTTCAGCCCCGATGGTAAAACCTTAGCTTCTGGGAGTTGGGATAGAACCATCAAACTGTGGGATGTCGCCACGGGTCAGTCAATCGCCACCCTCACCGGACATTCAGAGTGGGTTTATTCAGTTTATTCAGTAGCCTTCAGCCCCGATGGTAAAACCTTAGCTTCTGGGAGTGTGGATAACACCATCAAACTGTGGGATGTCGCCACGGGTCAGTCAATCGCCACCCTCACCGGACATTCAGAAGAGGTTATTTCAGTAGCCTTCAGCCCCGATGGTAAAACCTTAGCTTCTGGGAGTGTGGATAACACCATCAAACTGTGGGATGTCGCCACGGGGAAGTCAATCGCCACCCTCACCGGACATTCAGAGTGGGTTTATTCAGTAGCCTTCAGCCCCGATGGTAAAACTTTAGCCTCTGGGAGTTGGGATGGTACTATCAAGATTTGGCGGGGGCGTTAATGATCATGGTGTTGACTGTGGTCGGTGAGCGGAGTCGAACCGTGGTCGGTGAGCGGAGTCGAACCGTGGTCGGTGAGCGGAGTCGAACCGTGGTCGGTGAGCGGAGTCGAACCGTTGACCATCAAAAAATCCAAACCTACCCCCGAATGACTGTAATATTTCTCCCTTGGGGACTCATAGCTATTTCCGTGGTAGTGCGATCGCTGATGGGGGGTAAGTCGGGGCGACGGTCAAATATGACTAACCATCCTGTATCTAAGTTTAATCCTGATAAATATTTATCTAATTGTACCAATGCTTTGGGTAAGGGGTCGGGTTTACCCTGTTTCCATACCTTTAATTCCATCCCTAAGACTACATCCCCATAACGCAGACATATATCCATTCTGCCAGAGCCTATGGCGTATTCTCGCTCTAAGCTGCCACCACCATTAACCACACGGTGTAAAAATGCCATTAATACTAAGTGGGGGGCTATTTCTGGGTAGGGAGTGCTTTTGAATAATGGTTCTCCGTGTTGTCGCCAAAAGTCTAAGAATGAATTTAACAATGCTACTGCATCCAGTTTGCCAGTGGGTGTTAACCAGGTGGGTTGAACAGATGTTAAAGAAGCAATTGTGACATTAGCTAAAGTTTTGGGGAATACCTCTTTATAGATAGGATTAGCAATTTCAATGCCACCACCTCTATCCCGTTTACATAAACCTAAATCTAGCACATAGCGTAAATCATCATCAGGAACATTGCCTAAGTCTTCACCGGCTAACATGGGTTGAATAATCGCTTTTACCCTATCTTCCCGTAATCGCTCTGCTAAACTATCTAAATGGGTGTCTTGCCTTTGAATTAAGATATCTTTAGCTTGATTAATTAAATCTACCGTGATGGGAATATTTACATCTTCTGCTAAGTATTCTGTAACTTGACGGGCGATCGCATTAACTAACCAAGGTTGACCCTGGGTTAAATAGTAAGCGTGGTTAATGGCTTCGGGGGTAAATATTTGCCCTGTGGCTTGAGTGTGTTGTTTGTATAATGTAGTAACATCTTTTAAAGTAAAATTACTTAAAGTTATAGATTCCACCTTGATATTAAAGGGGCTAGAGGTATTTAACCTATCACTACCACCGGCAGCTACCTTATAATCACGTACATCCCGCATCCCAATTAAAGCCACACATTGAGGGAAACTCTGGGGACGACGGGGGAAACCGTCCCTTAACTGTCTTAAAACAGTAATTAAAGTTTGATTTTGCAGAGAGTCAATTTCATCAATAAACACCACCAAGGGGCGCTGAGAAGTTTCTGCCCAGGATTTGAGGAAAGAGCCAATACGTTGAGGTGGATTACCATTAGTTAAGAAAGGTGGTTGTAATTCTGTTGGTAGCCAACAGTCAATAGCATCTTGCCAAGCATCTAAAATCCTTCTTTCTGCTACTTCTGGCTGATCGGGAAAAGCAGAGCCTACTTCTGCGGATACCATAACGGCGGTATATTTACCACTAGCTGTTAATTCCTGTGCTAGGGTAAGCATGGCAGTGGTTTTACCTGTTTGTCTGGGTGCATGGATGACAAAGTAATTTTGTTGGTCAATCAGGCGTTTTAACTCTGGTAACCGTTCGGTGGTGGGTAGGGTATAGTGGATATCCGGTTTACAAGGGCCTGCGGTGTTAAACCATTTAGTCATAAAAGTTTAAGTAAGGTTGATTTGATTATAACTTCTATGATTGTTGACGGTTGACCGTGGTCGGTGAGCGGAGTCGAACCGTTGATTGTTGACACAAAACAAAACTCATCTTTACAATTGTTAGAGTCGTAATGATTCCGCTGTTTAACAATTCTGGTTTTGTGGGTGAACTATGGTACAAATTGTTGGTATTGGTGGTAGTTTAAGACCAGACTCTTGTACCCAGCTAGGTTGACAATTTACCAGATGAAATTCGTGTTTTTTAGCTTCTTGCTGACTGCTGTTAGCTGACGGCTGAATGCTTATGAAATAGGAATACTAAGGTAATGATATCACAGATTATTCTCCCTCATCAATAAATAAGGAAACCTGCAAATGGTACAAACACCTGCTCAAATTATCACCCTAGAACAATTCCTAGAACTGCCAGAAACCGAACCTGCAAGCGAATATATTGATGGGAGCATCATCCAAAAACCAATGCCACAAGGAGAACATAGTGTAATTCAAACTGAGTTATCACCTGCAATTAATTTAATATTAAAACCTCAAAAGATTGCCAGAGCTTTTTCAGAATTGCGTTGTACTTTTGGTGGACGTTCAATTGTACCTGATATTTCTGTCTTCTGTTGGGATAAAATTCCCCGTCAGGAAAATGGCAGAGTTGCCAATGTTTTTGCGATCGCTCCAGATTGGACTATTGAAATTCTCTCACCTGATCAAAGCCAAACTAAAGTTATTAAAAAAGTTATTAAAAATATTTTACACTGTCTCAATTATGGAACTCAGATGGGCTGGCTAATTGATCCACAAGAACAATCTATATTTGTTTATTTTCCAGATCAACCAACGGCATTTTATGATCAACCAAATGCACGTTTGCCAGTACCAGAATTTGCCAAAGATTTTCATCTGACTGTAAAAGAATTGTTTGATTGGTTATTAGAGTGAGTAGAGTATTTTTGTGAATTGAAGCAAGTAAAATTTTCAATAAATGGGAGTATTAGCCTTCTTCATGACCACAAACGCTGAATAGAATAGGCATCAAAAGCCGCATCACGACTAACTAAAACCCTGGTAGGGTGACATCATTCGAGACAAACCATATAAAAGCATGAGTATCTAATAATAATCTATTCATTCCATATATTCCTTCATATCTTCCAGTGGCTCATCAAAATCATCGGGCAGTGGTAGAACAAACATTCCCTTCATTGTTCCACCAACACGACGTTTTTTTGTTGATTCTGCTTGGGTAGAGTTTTTAGTGTGCTTATCTATTAAAAATTCAATGTAATGAAGTACCTCTGTTTGCAGAGACTCAGGAAGTTCTTCTAATTTTTCTAAAATGACTGGCTGTATCATTATATTATCAATTCCAAACTTCAGTTAATTCTAACACAAACCCAGGTAAAACATCTTCCCCAGACAAACTTACAGGACGCTCTAAAACTTCCACATCTTTACCTGGAAGATAAATTTCTAATCGCTGATTTTTCCGGTCAATTAACCAACCCAAACTAGCACCATTTTCTATATATTCTCTCATCTTCGCTTGCAACTTTTCCAAAGAATCAGTTTTAGAACGTAAGTCCACCATAAAATCAGGACAAATAGGTGCAAAACTTTCCTGTTGTTCTAAACTGAGAGCATCCCATTTTTCTTGTTTTACCCAAGCCACATCAGGAGAACGATCCGCACCATTTGGAAAATGAAAACCAGTTGAAGAGTCAAAAGTTTTTCCTAATTTATGCTGATGATTCCATAACCGGAGTTTTTTTCAATAATCAAATAGGAGTCCTATATATTAGTTTGTATCATCATCTTTTCCCAAAACTAATACCTATATTGTAACTAATTCCCGATAAAAATTACAGCTTACACGAAAAAGTGACAGACAAAAATTAATCTTTCACCTGTCACCAATTACCCATTACCAATTACCCATTACCCAGTCCCCAGTCCCCAGCGATGCACTGAGCTTGTCGAAGTGTCCCCAGTCCCCAATCACCTAATGATGATGGTGATGATGATGTATAGCTAACTGTACATTAACTTCCTTACCTTCTGCTGCCATTAATTCTTGAATGTGAATATTTGCCCATTCCGCAGCCATATCTAAAAAGCGGGGATCATCATTTACACAAGCCATTTGTAAATAGTCCACACCAGAATGCTGTTTTTCTAAATCATGAATAATGTGATGTACATCTAACAAGGTTTCATGGTTTTCTGTGGCAAAACCTATGGGCATAAACATTACCACTTTTGCACCTAATTGAATCAGATTGTTAGCTGCTTGAGTGGCATTGGGTTGAGTCCATTCAATTAATGGTGTATCGTGGTTTAACCAACCGACAGAAATTAAAGGATAACGGTGAATTAATTTCTCTCTCACTAATTCGTAAAGTGCTTGACTTTCATCAATTCCTGATGTAAAACCTTTGGCTTTGTGTGGACATCCATGATTCATCAACACAATACCAATTTGTGATGGTAAATAGGCATCGGCTAAGTCAGAATTGATTTTCTCTTCTACTATTTGCGCCATTAAATTGATATATTCCGGCTCATTGTAGAAAGAAGGAATATAACGCATTCCTTTCACCCAATGTTCATCACCATCAGCTAATTCAGCCAAAGCATTATTAACTTGTTCAATAGCAATACCACTGGTAAAAATAGAATCTACCACTAACAAAGGATAGATCAATATTTTTTCAAAGCCTTGATTTTTGATTTCTGCTAAAACTTGTTGCGGTAAAAAAGGAGCGCAAAAGTTAAAAGCTTTGAAAACTTGAACACCACCGCCCCATTTATGTTGTAATTCGTGTTCAATTCCTGCCCGTTGCTGTTCAAAAATGGCATTATGGGGTGAGATAAAATCATGATGGGTATGTCCCCATTCATGACGATCAAATATAGCTAAAATCTTGGCTAAAGTGGGATAAATCCAAGTTGGTACTGGTGCAAATTTGGCAGTAAGTAGATTTAAAGCTTGTTCATTATAATTGGCAAAATCTTCATAGCTCTCGACTTCACCATAACCCATGAGCAGTACAGCTATGCGATCATGGCCTGGTAGATGCTCGTGAGTATGTTGCATTTTTTCTGGAGTTGCAACCACAATAATTCCCTCAATATAAGCGAAATGGCGACATCCTCACAGGGTATAACCCTATAATTCGCCATATTAATTAATTATTATCCCATCCAGGGGGATAGGATAGATGTGAACATAAAAATATACATCTGATCATGAAAAATTTACAATTAACCAGTAAAAATTAACAATTAACTTACAATTAACTGAGCAAATGCCATAGGTTGTTGATCTTTAACCATAAAAGCTAATGAATATTATTATTTGTCCAGGTATTCATGAAATAGAATTAACGCAAAGCTTTGTCAGCAGCTTGTTTAACCCCAATGTAGAGAGAGGTGATCAGCAGTTATTAAATATACTGGTTTTTCCGGGAGAGGGGATTTTCACTTTATCAGCACTTCATATTTTACTGTTTTTGCGCGATCGCCTGAGTAATAAGCTAGAATCACCTGTTATATTCATTGGTTTTAGTGCTGGTGTAGTAGGTGCGATCGCGGCGGCTACAACATGGCAACTTCAAGGTGGTAATGTGAAAGCATTAATAGCTATAGATGGCTGGGGCGTGCCATTATGGGGAAATTTTCCCATACATCGCCTGAGTCATGATTATTTTACCCATTGGAGTTCTGCTATTTTAGGTATTGGGGAAGATAATTTTTATGCCGATCCACCAGTTGATCATTTATCAATGTGGCGATCGCCCCAAACAGTACAAGGTAACTGGACAGATCCATCAATTCGGTTTTCCCACTCCCAAAAATCCCTGAATGCGGCTGAGTTTTTGCATATATTGTTAAAAAGTTATGAATAACAGGGGACTGGTGACTGGTGACTGGTGACTGGGGACTGGTGACTGGTGACTGGTGACTGGGGACTGGTGACTGGGGACTGGGGACTGGTGACTGGTGACTGGG
>NZ_JACJPT010000105.1:0-18137 GCF_014696195.1 Sphaerospermopsis sp. FACHB-1094
ACTTTTTCCGGTATACCCTTCAAAACCCTTGCACTAATTTCTGTGTTTATCAGCCTCTAACCTTTGATATATCAAGGTTTTAGGTTTATTCAGCAAACCCTAAATAGAAAGAGTTGAAAAATTATATCATGTCCGGTGTAACACTTACGATATCTGTTGGGGCAGGGAATAGGGAATAGGGAATAGGGAAAAGCAAATATGTCCAAAACTTTTATATTGAATCACCAATCATCAATTACCCATTACTAATTTTTTCTGCTAGTTGAGGGTTAAGTTGTAGTAGTATGTTGCTGTCGGCAATTGCTCCTTCATAGTCTCCTAAATGGTAACGTGCATTAGCCCGCAAGCCATAAACTATGGAGAGGATAGGGTTAATTTGCAATGCCAGATTATAATCTGCAATTGCTTTTTCATAGTTTCCTAAATTGCTATAAACTAAACCTCGTTGATAATAGGCTTGATCATCATCAGGATGGAGTTTTATTGCTTGACTAAACTCAGATATGGCTTGTTCATAGTCTTCCAGGTGAGACATTACTAAACCACGATTATAATAAGCTTCGGCAAAGTGGGAATTAATTTCTAATGCCTGATTATAATCTGTAATTGCACCTTGATAGTCTTGGAGAGCATACCGACTATTACCACGGTTATGATAAGCTGCTGCTAGGTTGGGATTTAACTTTATTGCTTGGTTATAATCAGCAATTGCTTCTTTGTAATTACCAAGAACATGCAGAATATTACCACGATTACTGTAAGCGGCAACAAAATCAGGAGAGTATTGTAAAGCCTGGTTGATATCTGCAATGGCAGCTTGATCATCTCCGTTTCTAAAACGAGCTAAACCTTGGTTATGAAATGCTTTAGCTATATCAAAATTGATGTTTTGAATAATATTTTGAATATTTTGAGGAATATTTTGCGGTAAGGGGAAAGAATTTTGGATGATGTTTAGGACTTGTTGATAATCTGCGATCGCTTGTTCAAATGTCTCTAGTTGTAAATAGGCATGACCACGGTTATGATAAGCTTCAGCTAAATTGGGATTTAACTGTAATGCGTGATTAAACAATGCGATCGCACCTTCATAATCACCCTGTAAATTCTTCTTTACTCCCTGTTTAATCAACTCTTCAGCATTCATGTAATTTTTCTATCTTTAACTTTCTCTAAAAATACAAGTGTCAGGATTCAGGATACAGAATACAGGATACAGAATAAATGAGAGTTTTCGAGTTATTCTTGAGAGGTTGTTTGACAATTTTATGAAAAGGCTATTTTCCTGTAAGGGCGAAGCATTCGGGCGATAAATTATCAATTTTATGAAAAGGTTATTTTCCGAATGCTTCGCCCCTACGACTCCTGACTCCTTACATATAAATTACATTACTTCCTGTACCATAAACTGAGAATTTAAAGAATAATCTCTAATTTCCGTATTCACACCATGTATATTCACACCATGTATATTCACACCATGTATATTCACACCATGTATATTCACACCATGTAAATGATGCAACCTCAACTCATCACGTTGCTGCCAAACTGCAAAGATTTTATCTCTCCCATCATTAAGAGTTGCTATATCAATTTTATAAAGTTTATAAACTTTATAAACTTTATAAACTTTATAAACCCCTTTATCAACATTATTTACCTGTTGCAACTTCAAACCCAATAAACTTAAAAGTCGATTAAGTATCGTAATTCCTGAAACAGATTTTTTTTCTTTCACTACATCAATACCCAAAGCTCGTTTAATATGTTTACTACTGTGAATAGCAACATTTTTTAACCAAATAATATCACTATCATTTTCACTAAATACTCTTCCTGATTCCAGGAATTGTAACATACCTAATGCTCGCAGTGCTTCAACTTTGAGAGTATAAGTCTTGATATCAGGTAAGAAAACCTTACCCTCACCCCAAGATAATTGTTTTTGCCACTCTTCCTGATCTCTACCATGAAAATATTCACTTTCATGAGTGAGATAATAATGAATTAACAACTGTCCATAATATCCTTTATCATCCTGCAATTTTAACCAAGGAGTTACTTCCACACCATACCTATCTCTGAGAATATATTTATTAATTTGATTACGTTCTTCGTCACTGAGAGAATGTCTAGCTAATAACTGTTCATATTCAACATAATCAATTTCCTTAGCATTAGCCACAGCATTGGCAGCTATTAATTGATTTTCTTGTTTAATTTCCTTAATTTTACGTTTAATATCTTTAGCTTTTTGACGACTTTGCGCCCAATCTTTTTGGACTTTAAAAATTTCCATGATTAATCTTTTACGAGTTTCTACATCCCTGGCATCAGTAGCAAAAAAAGCCAAACGTAAATCCCGCAGAATATTATTTTGTACAGCATTACTCCGCATAATAATTTTATGTCCGTCAGCTATTAATCCATCTTGTAAAGATTGACGATAAAGACGAATAGAAGCATTTACCCTAGCAGATAATTTTGCCCAAGTTCTTAAATGAATTGGATCATAAACTGCTGGTAAATCTACATCTATTTTATGTAAAGGACTGAGTAAAGCGAGATTTTCTTTTTGGTTTTCTTGATACCAATGAGATAGTAATTGATAATTGGTGCTACCACTACCAATTAAACCGATACCGCGTTTAGCACACCAGACAACACGGGGAACATCATCACGGACTCTTGCTAATGCTTGACGTGCTTCCGCGTCAGGAATTACCCCTTGAAAAATACCATAAACTCGGTCAAAATGTTGGACATCAATACTAATTCCTGTTCCCAAACTAGGAGTAACAAAAACCGTATCATAATCAGTAATTTTTTGATTAATAGCAGCTATGAAATCAGATGCTGCATGGCCAGGAGTATTAGTCGTTTGACTGCTAACCACCAAAGTATCAGGAAATTGCTTTCTCAACTTCTGCAAACGTTCTTTAAGATAACCTTCAATGGTTTCACAACTATAACGCCCCGTGCGACTATCCGTAGTTACATAACATTTACGTCCGGCAATTAAATCTAATTCTAATTGATGAATTAATGGAGTTGGGTTAGGTGAATCATAAAAAGTTACATCCCAACCTTTTTGGGGTTTCCATTTATTGACAACTACCCAAGGAGTAATTTTAGTTCCTGCTAAACCTTGTAAATATTCTAGAGAAACATCTGATAAATCAGCATCTTGGGCAATTATTAAACCTCCACTTTTTATAACTGTAGCAATTAATTGTTGGAAGACTCCAAGAATTTTCACCCGTTTATTTTTGCAAGTATTACTATTTAGTAAATGCCATAAAGATTGCTCAACTTCGTCTAATATTACTATAGCCCCTTGCCAATCTTGAGGATGCAATTTCCAAAGAGAATCAACGCATAAACCAAAAGATTTGGTAATTGGTAGTTGGGGATGTTCTTCTATACTCCAAGCTTCATGGTTAATTCCCCATTTAATGCCTATTTTTTCACATAAAAATTTTCCTAAAAGAATGCGATGAGTAATTAATAAAACTGGTTGATTACGACTTTTGGCTTGATTAACAATAGCTTCCAGTCCAGTAGTTTTTCCAGTTCCTTTAGCGGATTTTACTCCTACTAAACCACAAGAGGGAAAAGGTATTTCTCCTAAATAAGCCAGGTTAACATTCAGTGCAGAAGAAATTGTTAACTCGGTGTGAGGTTTAGTTTGAGCTAGATAAATTTCTAAATTTACACTTTGACGATAAACTTTATCAAAATTAGCTGCACCTTTAGCAGCAATAAATTCATCAACGCCTTTTTCCTTTCCTGGGAGTTCCACAACTTTCACCGGAGAATTTTGTTGTTGAAATAAACAACCAAGTTGGGAAATAGCATTATTGACAGCGGCGATTTTATTTGTTTGAGTTTCAAAATCAAAACATATATAAAAATTGCGTTTTTTGGTGGCGAAAATTGCTAAGTCAGGTATGAGTTGACGACGGGTAACTTGACCTAAGTTATCTTTAACAACGCGATAACCGCTAGTAATACCAGGAATAGCAATAGCAACATAGCCTTGTGTTAATAAAGCTGCGGCTTTTTTCGCACCTTCACAAATAATTATGGAGATATTACATTCCATCACCCATTGCCAAAAACCTTCCGCTTCACCATCATCAGCAATGGTGATATTTGGAGGCATATCCATATTGTAACGCTGGGCAACTTGCTGCCAAATTTTCAATGTCACCCGCAAACAAAATACCCGTGTTGGTGTGCTGGGAGGATGTTCATATTTAATAGACTTGCCTTTTTTGTTTTGTCGGGGTTGGGATGGTTTAAAACATCCCCATTCCATCTTATGCCAATTATTCAGTGGATCTCTTCCAGAACACCACCAACCACCTGCTGTAATATGGCTGTAATGCTGCAACCACGAACTTTTTACCATGCCAGTATTGGTGCGTGGTATTTGTTCCGATATAAGTAGGTACTGATAGGCGATCGTACCTTGGAGCGATATAAAATTTAGACGGGTTAAGTGTAAATCAATACAGCTATTTTGGACTAATTCTTCAAGGTGCTGGGGGTGTAAATAATCTAACATGGGCAGAGGCACTAAAAGAAGAGGTGGGGTAAGGAAATAAAACCTTAACACGCATCTGCTGATTTTTGATAAAAAATCTGTGCCATTTTGGCAAAAGTTTTATACTTTGTTGATGGCAATACTTCGGTGATTACAGAAATAGCTGATTTTGCTTGTGAGATGGTAGAAATAATATTTTTGTATTGTGATATTTGTGCATGATTAATTTTTATTTATCAGTAAATTTTGGGTTTAAATAGTAAACATATACTGTTCAGATACCGGAATTGGTTAAATATATAGAGTATTTAGGAGTTGGCTGGGTAGTGAAGCATTTAATAAAGTTGAGAATAGGGAATTTTTATGTTGATTATTTTTGCACGATTAATTGTAATTGGCGCGTGTATTTTTCGGAAATATGGATTTCTAAATTTGGAAATTAAGTTTGCAGAAATTGAGCATGACTTCAAGGGTTAGTTCTCGATATTGTATTAACAAGCAAGCGGTTGAGGGGCTTACAAAAAAGCAATCAACTTCTAGCTTAAAGCAAATCCAATCAATCAAGATCAAGGAGTATTTAACCATGCAAGTAATCAACAATAACGAATTATTCACCCAAGTTGCTGCTGAAGAATCTTCTGTTGTTAGTGGTGGCGATGCAGAATTGGCACAGAATTTATTAACAGCTGCCTTGATAGGTACTGCTGGTCTAACCAGGGCAGAATTGATTGTAGTATTCGGAGGAGCATTGATTCCACAAAATTAAGGTGAACAATGCGCCCTCTATCTTAACCAAGCTTAACTTGATAATGGTTGGTTAACTGTTGAGCTAGATGGGCGCATTCAAGAAAGTTGACTAAATTATAATCGTGGGGATTAAATTTAGCAACTTTAAATTTCACTGGCTACTTCAATTTATATGAGCAAGCGGTTGAGGGGCTTACAAAAAAGCAATCAACTTCTAGCTTAAAGCAAATCCAATCAATCAAGATCAAGGAGTATTTAACCATGCAAGTAATCAACAATAACGAATTATTCACCCAAATTGCTGCTGAAGAATCTTCTGTTGTTAGTGGTGGCGATGCAGAATTGGCACAGAATTTATTAACAGCTGCCTTGATAGGTACTGCTGGTCTAACCAGGGCAGAATTGATTGTAGTATTCGGAGGAGCATTGATTTAATAAAATTAAGGTGAACAATGCGCCCTCTATCTTAACCAAGCTTAACTTGATAATGCTTGCTTAACTGTTGAGCTAGATGGGCGCATTCAAGCCACTGAAGTAAATCCTACTCGGTGGCATTAAATTCGGAAACCCTACCCTTCAGGTATAGTATTGACCAAATACAGGGTGTAACCGTTCAATTCAGATTAAGGATGATTTATCTATGCAATTAATCGAAAATAACGTGCTGTTCACCCAAATTGATGCAGAAGAATCTGTTGCTGCTAATGGCGGCACTCTTTCCGATTTACTGGATAAAATACAAGAATCTTTACCAGATTTACCACCAGATGTAATACGACAGTTCTTCGAACCTGGTTCTTGATAAAGTTTGCAGAATAAGGGTTTTGGGTATTGGTTTTCAAACCAAATTTACAAGCCTGAAACCCTGAAAATGAAAGAAATGGTACAAATAATAATATGATGAAAATAATCGAAAATAACCCATTATTTACTCAACTTTCTCCTGAAGAAGCTGCTAATGTTAGTGGCGGAAACGCTTTAATTGGGGCTTACACCATGATTGCATTTTTTATAGCTAATGGTGGTGCTTTCCTAACACGCGAACAAGCAATTATAGTAATGGCTGTTACATTGATGCAGGTAGAATCCAGTTTTGCTTTCTCATCAAACCTTTCTGACACTCATCTTTCTCACAATATCGCTCCTAACCTTTCTCCTACTTTTGAGAGTCCGTGATATTCGCTGTTCCTAAGTAAAGTAATAAATACAGCATTTCTGTTGCTTATTGCTGCATTTTCAGTACCTGGAGTCAAAAATAAAAGCTTGGTTAATAGTCATGTAAATCTTACCCAGGGATTCTTGATATAATTTCCAAATTTGCAATAAGGATTAATATAATTTAATTATGAGCTTATTTGATAGATACATCAGAGATAAGTAATTGAGTTTAACTGGGTCAAATACTGGGGCATATTAATTATGTTCCAGTATTTTTTGCTAATTAACCTTAACTCAGATCAAGTTAAATAAATTATGCAATGACTTTTCATAAAAAGGAAATTAATTTCACAGAAAGTAACAATGTTTTATTTTTTAACTAAATTTAACCTATAAATTACCCATTAAATAAATATAAATAATAGCTTGACAGTGATAGAAAATCCCAGCGATATAAACATTGAAAATTTATGAAATACACTCACGTTTCCCAACATAGTCAAGAAGATTGTGGTGCAGCTTGCTTGGCAGCGATCGCCAAATATTATGGCAAGAGTTTTACTCTCAGTCGCATCAGAGAAGCCGTAGGTACAGGACAATTTGGTACAACTTTATTAGGACTACAACGGGGAGCAAAAACACTAGGTTTTAATGCTTCACCAGTCAAAACTTCTCCCGAACTTTTAAACAGATTAAATGAAGCACCCTTACCTGCAATTGTTCATTGGCAAGGTAATCATTGGGTAGTATTCTATGGTAAAAAAGGCAGACAATTTATCATATCTGATCCAGCAGTAGGTGTCCGCTATCTATCTGAAAAAGATTTAGTAGAGGGTTGGACAGATTGGTTAATGCTGTTATTAGAACCCGATCCAGAAGAATTTTTCAAAGCAGAAGATGATCAAATTGGTGGTTTTTGGCGTTTCTTCAAGCGCGTGTGGAATTTTCGCGCTATTTTAGCTCAAGCTTTACCTCTCAACTTGCTTTTAGGATTATTATCTTTAGCGTCTCCTTTCCTATTACAAATTCTCACCGATGATGTTTTAGTGCGTGGAGATACTAAACTACTGACTACTATGGCGATCGCTGTAGTAGTAATGAACCTAATTTCTAGTAGTCTTTCTTGGGTTCAGTCTAACTTAATTGCTCACTTTGCTCAACGTCTACAATTAGGATTAGTCCTAGAATTTGGCAGACAAATATTACGCTTACCACTTGCTTATTATGAAGCTCGTCGTAGTGGAGAAATCGTTAGTCGTCTCCAAGATATTAACCAAATAAATCAATTAGTTACTCAAGTTGTCGTCAGTTTACCCAGCAGATTTTTTATCGCCTTAATTTCCTTTGGTTTCATGGCTTTTTATAGCTGGAAACTAACTTTAGTAGCTATCTGTATTGCTGCTTTAATGACCATAGCTCCATTAATATTCCAGCCTACATTACAACAAAAGACCCGTGAACTATTAGTTAAAGATGCCGAAGTACAAGGTGTTTTAGTAGAAAGTTTTAAAGGTGCATTAACTCTCAAAACTACCGCCGCTGGTTCCCAATTTTCCGAAGAATTTCAATCTCGATTTAGTAAGCTTGCCACCTTGACATTACGCACAATGCAAATTGGCATTATTAATAATACATTTTCTACCTTTATTTCTGCAATTGGCGGTATAGTTTTGCTCTGGTTTGGCGGTAATTTAGTCATTAACCCAGATGAAAACCTAAGTATTGGGCAGCTATTAGCCTTTAATTCAATGAATGGTAATTTTCTAGGTCTAATAGCTACTGTCATCAGTTTTGTTGAAGAATTTACCCGTGCAAAAACAGCCGTTCAAAGATTGACAGAAGTTATTGATGCTACTCCAGAAAATGAAAATGACGACAGAAAACCATTTGCAAATATTCCTGGTGATGCTGACATAATTTGTACAAATATCAACTTTCATTATGCAGGTAGAATTGACCTTTTAGAAGATTTTTCCTTAACCATTCCCGGTGGTAAAGTTGTGGCTTTAATTGGTAAATCTGGATGTGGTAAAAGTACCCTTGCTAAACTACTTGCTGGTTTATATCCTCTCCAGTCAGGCAATATCCGCATTGGACTTTATAACCTCCAAGACCTTTCTTTAGACAGTCTCCGTCAACAGGTGGTACTTGTTCCCCAAGATGCTCATTTTTGGAGTCGTTCTATTGTGGAAAACTTCCGTTTAGGAGCGCCCTACGTGACATTTGAGCAAATTGTCAGAGCTTGTCAAATTGCCGGTGCTGATGAATTTATCAGTAAATTACCAGAAAAATATCAAACTATTTTAGGTGAATTTGGCGCAAATATTTCCGGTGGCCAACGTCAAAGATTAGCCATAGCTAGAGCTATTGTCACAAGTCCACCAATTTTAATTTTAGATGAATCTACAGGTGGACTTGATCCTGTCAGTGAAGGGCAAGTTTTAGATCAATTATTTGCACATCGCCAGGGTAAAACAACAATTTTAATTAGTCATCGTCCCAAGGTAATTAATCGTGCTGATTGGGTTGTTTTACTAGATCAGGGAAGATTAAAAATACATGGTTCTTTGCAGGATTTAAAGGTAAAAACAGGCGAACATTTAGATTTTTTAATTCCCTAATTCAACATAATCCCTAATTCAACATAATTCCTAATTCAACATAATTAAATTATCAGGTACTTATGCTCTACACTCATAATCAAAAATTGATCTCTTCAGGAGAAAATGATGAGCTTCTTCCTCCTATTAGTCGTTGGACTTCTTTAGCAGGAATATTTCTAATTAGCACTGTTGCTAGTGGGATTGCTCTCTCTTCATGGATTAAATATAATGTTACAGTCAAAACAGTTGGTACTGTGCGTCCTACGGGTGAAGTTCGTCTAGTACAACCACAAATGGAAGGAACGGTTAAAACCATTTTAGTCAAAGAAAATCAACCTGTGAAAATAGGAGATGTAATTGCTAATTTGGATAATGAACAATTAATAATTAAAAAAAGTCAACTGCAAGGTAATATTCAACAAGGTGGTTTACAACTAATTCAAATAGATGCACAAATTCAGAATTTAGATAATCAGATGTCCGCAGAAAAAAAAGTGATCGAAACTGTTATTGCTACTGCAAAAGTAGATTTAGCCCGCAACCAACGGGAATATCAAGAACGAAAAGTTAATACTAACAGTGATTTTCTAGCTTCAGAGGCAAGTTTGCAAAAGGCTAAAACCGATTTACAAAAAGCTCAAGCTGATTTAGAATTTGCGAAATTAGACCGCGATCGCTATGAGCAATTATCAAAAATTGGCGCAATTGGGAGACGAGAATTTGAACAAAAACAATTAGTTGTGCAACAAACACAATTAAGACTACAAGCTGAACAAAAGTCATTTGAAATAGCTAAAATCAAACTCCAATCAGCTAAAGCAGCAGTAAATCCAACTCCCGCAACAGTGATGATGGCACAAGAACGTATTGCCCAAGAAACTGCTAAAGGTGAAGCTAATATTGCTAGTTTAAATAAAGAGAAACAAGCATTACTTGAGCGTCGCGTGCAATTACAAGCCCAAATTAATCAATCACAAAAAGAACTGGAACAACTGGAAAATCAGATTCGCAAAAGCAGTATTTTTGCCACTAGCAATGGTATTATCCTCAAGCTAAATTTACGTAACCCAGGTCAAGTAGTGCGTGCTAGTGAATCTATTGCAGAAATTGTTCCTAATTATGCTGCATTAGTCATTAAAGCTATGATTCCTAAAAATGAAATTAAAAAAGTTACCGTTGGTCAAAAAGTCCAATTGCGTGTAGATGCTTGTCCATATCCTGATTATGGCACACTTAACGGTGTGGTCAACAACATTTCCCCAGATGTCATTACAA
This sequence comes from Sphaerospermopsis sp. FACHB-1094, assembly GCF_014696195.1. NCBI lineage: Bacteria > Bacillati > Cyanobacteriota > Cyanophyceae > Nostocales > Aphanizomenonaceae > Sphaerospermopsis > Sphaerospermopsis sp. FACHB-1094. The sequence goes on from NZ_JACJPT010000105.1 coordinate 10,336, forward strand.
CCCAAAATAAAAATCAAGGTATAGCCTCATCTAATAATTTGAGTTTTTTTGAAGCAACAATTCAACCAGAAACTCTTGAATTTGGTAATACTATTCGCCAATGTCATATCCAAGCAGGAATGGAAGTAAAAGCTGACATTATTTCCAGAGAAGAAACAGCATTACAATTTATGTTGAGAAAAGCAAGACTAATTACTGACTTATAAATAGTTACAATTAAGACAAGACTAAAAAACAACGACTAAAAAACTATCTGACAGAGGATGAATTGTAATATTTCCAGGACTTACCAAAAAGGGAACGAAAGTAGGGGTAATTCATGAATTACCCCTACGCAAGAATAAGGTTTTCAGTCACATCTTGCGTAAGTCCTAATTTCATCCAAATTTCTCATACCAATTCACTAAAATTAGGCAACAGATTACAACCAAAAACCCTACATATAATCTGCATTTCTGAATTTTCAATTATGAATTGGTATCAATATCTATTACTGATATTACTAACACTCAAGGCATAACAATTGTCAAGTTTATGACCTATGAACAAAGCATTCAAGAAGCATTACAGTGGTGGTCTTATAGACAATCCATAAAACTGTTTGGGGAAGCAGAAAAAATTCGGGACAGTTTGTTACAAGAAACTTTCGCCATTCGTCGCAGTTTAGATGTATTAAAAATAGATCATCCAAATTTATTAATTCAGAATTGCTATGAACACACCAAAAAAATTGATAATTTTCATCACTCTTTAGTTCAGTTGAGCGATCGCCTGTGTCCAGTGTATATTCAAGAGAGTTTACCACTCTCAATCCAATGCTTGTTAGAACCTTGGGTCTTATCTAATACTCATATCTATTTCCATATTGATATGCCAGCATATTGGCAACGTGAGTCTCTAGAAGGTAGTCTCATAATTCTACGAGCTTTAGAAGAATTATTAAGAATAACTTTGCGAGAAAATTTCACACCTATTGCAATTTATATCAGTTTACAACTCAAAGAAAATACCAAAAAATTAACTGTCAGAATCACCTATTCTGATCTATCTAACCTAACGTCTTACTCCTATCTACCGGAATTAAATTATCTCAGTGATAGCCTAGAATTTTTAATGTCTGGGCAATGCTTTTACAATAGTAGCAATCATAGGATAGCTTGGTATTTTTGTTGGTAGGTTTTATTTGTTTTTACCTTGCAGGGGCGAAGCCTTCGGGTGATAACCTATCGCTGAAACCAATTCATATTCTATTAGAATGCTTCGCCCTCGGTGTTCTAGCAAATATTTTCACCAAAATAATTATATTAATTCAGTAAAATTCTCCGGGGTAAGGGTGACATCCCTCATAGCAACTAAACCAACATAAATACAATTTAGGAAAAGCTAATTATTATTCAGTATTGAAGATGGAACAAATTTTATCAGCAAATAAATTGCTGAAAATTTTGGTAATTGATGATCATGAATCAGTTTTAAGTGGAACAATTGACATTCTCAAAAAAAACTATCCTAGTGCTGAATTTATAACCGCAATTAATGTCAATAATACTCTTGAACAACTTACCAGTTTTCAGCCTGATTTGATAGTTATGGATCTTTCAATTCCCGAAGAAAAAGGACTGACTGCGCGACCTGACAACGGTATTCAACTATTGAAAATTTTGATGCAAAAATATCCTCACTTAAATATTGTTGTCCAAAGCGCCCATGCAAGGACATTGGTACGTATTCGTTTGGATATTGATAGTCACAAAGGAGGTTTTACTATTGCTGATAAAAGCATTTCAACCCAAGAAATGTTAACAAGAGTAGATTGGGCATTACAAGGATTAACTCATACAAAAGATATCAAAGGAATTTACTCAGGATTAGAAGTAAAACCCGAATGGTTAAAAGTCCTAAATTTGGCTTTTCAAGAAGGATTACAAGATAAAGCAATTGCTGAAGAAATGTGTGTATCTGAACGCATGGTGCGTCATTATTGGAGTAAGTTACAAGATGCTTTAAACGTTTACCCAGAGGAAGGTAAAAATATCCGCATTCAAACAGAAAATAAAGCGAGATCAGAAGGGTTGATTGATTAATGATTACTGATTAATGATTACTGATAGCTGAATACTAACAAATAACCATTTCAATTCTGTCAATTTTCAATTGTCAATTGTCAATTGTCAATTAATATTGAAAGCTTATGCAGTCTAAATTTTGGATGAAAATGAAATCAGGATGGCAAAATATGTGGATGTTAAACACATATCCAGTCACAAATATTATAGTGATTAGTATTGTCATCTCTAACTTAGTCAGTGCCAGTTATGTACTATTAACTTGGGGTTGCTTAATTCCAAAATTTTCCGCAATTATAGTCTTAGCTTTAAATGCTATAGCTATCACAGGTATATATCACTATAGCCAAATCGTTAAATCGGGAATTAAAGCTAGAAAAGCGATGATTGAAGTTGCATTTGAAACCATCCATAACGGACCACTACAAACTCTCAATAGGGTTTTAAGATTGGTGAAGTTACAAGATTTATCAATTAAGAAAATCCTACCGGAGTTAGAAAAAGACCTAGAAAATTTAAACCAAGAATTAAGGGGAATTTATGAATTTTGGCAACAGGAAAGCCTCACACATCAAAAAACAAACCTTTACTTAGGAAACAGTATAATTATCAATCTACAAGAACCCCTGCACGAAATTCTCTATCAAGTTTATAGTCACACCTTAGAACGAGATTTTCCTTGCTTTAGAACCATCAAATTAAAAATTCGTAATTTTGAACCTATAGACGAACACAGTTTAACTATTGAAGACAAACGAGGAATTTGCCGATTTTTAGAAGAAGCTTTGTGTAATGTGGGTAAATATGCTACAGGAGCAACCTGTCTCAAAGTTAATTGTTCTTTTTCTATGGGTTGGCACACACTAAGTGTTGTAGATGATGGTTTAGGCGTTAACTCATCTGTTAACTCATTTAAGAGGGAAGGTCAGGGAACAAAACAGTTTAAAAATTTAGCCCGACAAATTAAAGGTAAATTTCAACGCCTTCCCATGTATCCTCAAGGAACTATTTGTGAGTTATCTTGGCCTGGTTATCTTGTGAGTTATTATAAATAAATCCTCAGTTTGAGTTAGAGGAAGGCTAGAAAACGCTGTGCAGATAACATTTTTAGGAACAAGTTCCGGTGTACCTACAAGATCACGTAATGTTTCCAGTGTGGCACTGAGATTACCACAACGGGCAGAACTATGGTTGTTTGACTGTGGTGAAGGTACACAGCATCAAATTTTGCGGAGTGATCTGAAAATTAGCCAACTCTCCCGAATTTTTATCACCCATCTCCACGGAGATCATATTTTTGGCTTGATGGGACTTTTAGCCAGTTGTGGTTTAGCTGGAAATGTAGACAGAATTGATATCTACGGTCCTGCTGGGTTAAATGAATATCTGCAAAGCGCCTCACGTTACTCACACACCCATTTTTCTTACCCCATCAAAGTACATACTGTTCAACCAGGGGTAATTTACGAAGATGATGAATTTATTGTTAGCTGTGGTTTGTTACATCACCGCATTACAGCTTTTGGTTATCGTGTAGAGGAAAAAGACAGAACCGGACGCTTTGATGTGGACAAAGCCAAAGCTTTACAAATTCCTTCTGGTCCTATTTATGGAAAACTCAAACGCGGTGAAACTGTAACCCTGCAAGATGGAAGAGTAATTAATGGTAGTGAATTATGTGGACCTACGGAAATTGGCCGCAAATTTGCCTATTGTACAGATACTGTTTATTGTGATGGTGCTGTCAAATTAGCCCAAGATGCAGATGTATTAATTCATGAAGCTACCTTTGCCCATCAAGATGCAGATATGGCTTTTCAAAGATTACATTCTACCAGCACAATGGCAGCACAAACAGCTTATTTGTCCGGGGTGAATCAATTAATTATGACTCATTTTAGTCCTCGTTATACTCCCGGTAATACCATTGAGTTAAAAGATTTGTTGAAGGAAGCCCGTGCGATTTTTCCTAATACTATCATGGCGCATGATTTTATGATTTATGACATACCTAGAAGGCGAGAAGTTGTGAAAAATTAGGTAAGTATTCAGCTATCAGTAATCAGTAATCAGTAATCAGTAATCAGCTTTTACCTAGAGTTAAATAGGGTTTGCTGAATAAACCTAAAACCTTGATATATCAAAGGTTAGAGGCTGATAAACACAGAAATTAGTGCAAGGGTTTTGAAGGGTATACCGGAAAAAGTGTGCATTTCTTGGGATTTCAAGAGATGGCAAAGAAATTTTCAAATCTCCTCCTGACTCCTGACTCCTGACTCCTATGCCCTCACGGAAAGACTTTCTCAGCAACCCCTAAATAGCTTTGTCATAATGGTAAACTTTCTGGGAAATGACATACTTAAAATCAATGCAAACTCCACAAATAACCCCTTTGAATAAAAACTATCATTTTCACTATTCCTTTAATAAAAACTCTCTTAAACCAGTAATTCTGTTTTTACACGGGTTTATGGGAAATATTTATGAATTTGATGAAGCAATTCAACTATTAGGTGATGATTTTTCTTATCTTACCCTGGATTTGCCAGGACATGGTAAAACAAAAGTTTTATGCGGTGATGAATGTTATAAAATAGAAAATACCGCCCAAGCTATCATCAACTTATTAGATGAATTAAAAATAGCACAATGTTTTTTAGTTGGTTATTCAATGGGAGGAAGATTAGGATTATATCTCACTTTACATTTTCCAGAAAGATTTATCAAAGTTGTATTAGAATCTGCTTCTCCTGGTTTACCAACAGATGCAGAAAGATTATCCAGGATTAAAGGTGATTATCAAATTACCCGAAAATTAATTAGGATGATTGATAAATCGGAATTTCAGGTTTTTTTACACAATTGGTATAATCAGCCAATTTTTGGTAATATCAAAAATCATCCAGTATATCAAAAGATGATAGAAAGTAGGTTAGAAAATAATCCTTTAGCACTTGCCAAATCTTTGCAATTTATGGGTAATGGATACCAACCTTCTTTGTGGGACAAACTAGAAGCAAATCAAATTCCTTTACTTTTATTAGTAGGTGAATATGATGAAAAATTTGTCCATATTAATACAGCAATGTATTACAGAAATTCATTAGTAACTCAACTGCAAGTCATTCCCAAAGCTGGACATAATATTCACTTAGAAAATACACGGGATTTTGTGGATCATCTGGGAAAATTTTTGTTAGAAAACTAAACTACAATTTAAATACAATTTTAATACAATTTTAAAATCTAACATCATCTAATTTGTTGTGAATCTGGCAAAGAATTTGATGATGGTGGCGCTGGTAATGCTTGAGGATTATTCACTGTTGGTTTATTAGCCAGTGCTAATTCTTCTTGTAAAACCTTTTGATAAACTTGAGGCAAAAAACGAGTATTAGAATTAGTTTCTATCCCATATCCTAAACTTGTCCACGTGGGAGAAAGTCGCCGTAAAACATCATTTAATTTGCCATTACGTAACTGTTGAGAAATATCAATTCCCCAAACTTTAGAATCATTCAACCAACGATAAACTACTACATCTTGATATTCAGCGTCAAAACTATAACTATGCCAAAATCTCAACCCTGGGGGATGAGGATGATAACGGGGTGCAATGTCATACCAAGTAGTATTAATAATTTGATATCTACCCGCAGCAGTAGAACAATTTCCTTTATTTGGACCATTGACAATGGTTACGCATATCTGTGGATGACGACTCAAATCATTCACCTGTTTACCACCATATAACACAGAATAAGGACGTGGAGTGTTAGACTCACTAAAAGAAATCGTCCGCATCAAAGCACGGATGTAAGGATCTCCGTCTTTCATCACCAAAGGCGGATTTTTTCGCTCAAATATGGGATCTATTTTTGATTGCAAATCACCAAAAATGTACCATTGAAAAAGATACACAAAAGCCAGAAGTGATGCAATCGGACCAATTAATTTTTCTACACCTTTGAATTTAATAGTCATTTTTTATCAGTTATTCGTCATTCATTGGGCATTGGGCATTGCTAATAAACATCTTCTGTCACCTGTCACCTGTCACCTGTCACCTGTCACCTGTCACCTGATTTCTTGAAATAATTCCTGGAAGCTTTTAGGGGTAACTTCAGGTTTAGCGACAATCTCGACAATTTTATTACGTGCAGCATTTTCGAACAAAGACTCGACACAAACCTGAGCCACTTTTTGCCGGGGGATGCTACCATCAAATAAAGTATCAGCGCCTTGCATAACTATCCCATCGGTGTTATCTTCGTTTTTCAGCCCTCCAGGTCTGACAATTGTATAAGTGAGTCCACTTTTCTGTATGTATTCCTCAGCTTGTTTTTTCCAGGCTAAAATTAACCAAAACAAGTTTAGCGGATGAAAAAACTGGGAAACACACAAAGAAGAAACCAGGATAAAATGCTCAATTTGCTGGGATTTAGCCGCATTCACTAAGTTTTTCGTACCTTGAAAATCTACTTGATAGGGTCCTGTAGGATCAAAACTGGGTCTTGCACCAGTAGCGCACAGGACTACCGTACTATCACCTATGGCAGCAGTTAGGGTTTCTGGTGATAACACATCCCCCACAACTAACTCAACTTCAGGAGATAGGATAGCTTTAGCTTTTTGGTGATCCCGTACCAAAGCACGAACGGGAATATTTCTGGCTACTAACTCTTGTACAATGCGGCGACCGGTTTCACCTGTTGCACCTGCTACAAATACTTTCATGATTTACGCTATCCTGAGAAACTAATATGTGCTGTTTTCGTTCTTAATTGTAGTGATTCTATGGAGGTGATAACAGACTTTTTGATGTTTTGATGAAATTTGTATTTTTGTGTGAACAAACTCTCCCTGATTGGGAATCAATGGTATAGACAAACTTTTTAAGTATACAGAAAACGCATTTATGGTAGCAAACAACTGGGAATTTCAAACCTTGGAAATAACTGAATCAGTTTTACCAGTGGGTTCAAGCGTAACCTCAGATGAAACACCAGCCAAAGACACTCATGCAGGTCCTAGTAAATTCCATAGCCGTCATCAAGACTGCATGGAAATGTATGCTTCTCAAGAACAGGTTGCTGAATATCTCAATTCCCATTCTTCATGGTTTGTGCGTTGCGCTGAACCTATGAGGGTTGAACCTTTGGGTAAAAATGGTTATGCTTTGGTCATTGGGCGCTTTGGTGCTTTTGGTTATGAGGTAGAACCAAAAATAGGTTTGGAATTGTTAGCACCACAGGAACGTAAATACCACATCCGTACAATTCCTATCCCTAACTACCAAGCCCCTGGTTATGATGTAGACTATAATGCGTCTTTGGAATTAGTAGCAAGTTTGCCGGGGATGACTAGGGTAGAATGGCAGTTAGAGTTGATTGTTGATCTGCATTTTCCCAGATTTATTCACCGTTTACCCCATGCTTTGATTCAGTCTACAGGCGATCGCCTACTGCATCAAATTGTCCGTCAAGTCTCTCGTCGTTTAACTCATAAAGTTCAAGAAGATTTTCATAACTCTCTCAATATTCCTTTTCATCCCAAGAAAAAGTTTTTTGGCCATTAGTCATGGGGCATTGGGCATTGGGCATGGGGCATTGGGCATTGGGCATTGGGCATTGGGCATTGGGCATTGGGCATTGGGCATTGGTTTATTCATCTTCCCCTGCCTCCCCTGCCTCCCTGCCTCCCCTGCCTCCCCTGCCTCCCCTGCCTCCCCTGCCT
>NZ_JACJPT010000106.1:0-17970 GCF_014696195.1 Sphaerospermopsis sp. FACHB-1094
CTTATCAGCCACTTGGACATCAGTAAATTCTGCTCGTACTCGTTATAATGACACCAAAATTGCTGCTGAGAATGCTGCTAAAGCTTTGATTGATAAAGAATCTGCTTTGAAAATTCAGGAAGATAATTTAAGTCAAGCACAAGCTTATCAAGCTAAAATTGCACCACAACTAAAACAGCAAGAAGAAGCTCTTAATGCTGCCAAAATTTATGAAGAACAGCGTCGTGGAATTAACAATGAACTAAAGCGGTTAGAAAAAATATTGGAAGACAAAATCAAGCTTGTAACTGAAGCTAACAAAGCAGTAAAAAAGGCTGAAACTGAATTAGCAGAGAAAAATAAGATATTTACTGAAGCTAAAAATGAACTTTCTCAATATTCCCTTGGTGGCACAAGACTAGAGCAGCTTAATCAAGTTAACCCACTACTAATTAAATGGGAAGGTATTCAAAAGCAAGTCGAAAGCGATCGCTCAAAACTCCAACAAATTACCCAACAATTAAAAACGGCCGATAATAATTATCAGTCTACTATTTTAAATCTGCAAAAATCCATAGAAGAATGTGAACAAATTTGTGCTAAATTAGATACTGCTAGACAACAAAATTATGCCTCTGCTTTACGAGTATTGCTCCATAAGGGTGATGATTGTCCTGTTTGCGGTGGAGTATACCCAGAAGACAACTTGTTACCACAACTAGAGTCTTCAGACAATATTAAAGCACTAGAAAAACGCGCTCAGACTGCTGAGAAAAACCGTCAAAAAGCTGCTGATGCCAAAACTAAAGCTGAAACCATAAGAGATGAACTAAAGAAACAAGAAATTGAATACCTCCAAATATTGGCAGCTAAAGAAGTCGAATTGCAGGCAGAAACACAACAAATTATTGCCATATTAAAAACAGATACATGGGATGTTCAGGCACTTCAGCAGGAATGCCAAACACTACATGAAAGGGATACTAAATATCAGGAATCTTTAATCAAGAAAGATAAAGCAGATGCGGAAGTTAATGCAAGTGAACAAAATTTTAAATTTGCCAAAGATAAGTTATCAAATACGCAATCCCAGCATCAAGATGCAGCAAATGAAGTAGAACGCCAAAAAACACAATTTCAAGAAATATCCAACAAACTATCAGAACTTACTGGTGGTGATTCTTACGAGAATTTAGTCCGAAAACTAGAACAAGATAAACAAGATTTAGATAATCGTCTTCAGCAGGCACATAAGTTTCATCAAACTGCTCGTGATGAATTTCTCCAATCTCAACAAAATGATTTAAAATCACGAGAAGACTTTGATTTAGCTTCTAATGCAAAAGTACAAATAGAAGCTGAATGGCAAACTCGTTTGTCATCAGAAAACTTTACAGAAGCAATGTGTGAAGAAAGCAAAGCATCACCAGAAGTACAAAATAGATGGCAGCAGCAAATTACAGATCACGACAATAAAAAACTTCAGCTAGAAACTCTTATCACCAAAGAAACTAACGAAATCGGCAATAAAACCACAAATCCAGAAATAATTGCCCAACATGAAAAGTTTGTTGTTACTGCGGAAGAAAAGCGTAAGCAATCACAAGATGAATACAACAATTTAAAACTTTGGATTACTAAAGCTGAAGAGCAGCGAGAGCAAGCAGAGAAATTACAAGCCCAACTATCCAGCAAAGAGCAAGATTTAGAAATTTATCGTATATTATCCAAAGAGTTAAAATCGGATCGTTTTCAAGCCTATATTCTCCAAAATTTTGAGCAGGAGTTAGTAGAACAAGCAACAGTGTTTCTGCGAGAACTTACAGAACAGCGATATGCCTTAAAATATGACGATAAAGAATACTATGTAGAAGATAATTGGAGTGGTGGCGAAACAAGACGGGTACAGACACTATCCGGTGGTGAAACCTTTGCGACTTCTTTATCCCTGGCTTTAGCACTCTCAGAAAAGCTATCAAGAGGAGCTAAGTTAGGCAGTCTGTTTATAGATGAAGGATTTGGAACATTAGATGCTGAAACTCTGCAAAGTGTCTCAAGTATCCTACAATCTTTGGGTCAGCAAGACAAATTAGTGGGCGTAATTACTCATGTTCCTGCTTTGGGAGAAGAATTAGGAACGCAAATCAAAGTAGAAAAGTTTCCAGAAGGCTCTCGGATTATTATGGCGTAAACTGAAGAAAGCGTTGGTGAAGCCCCTGAACGACTGGACTCTGAACACCAGCAAGAATTATTTAAGATGGCTGCTGGTAGTGTTATGCTGGTGTTAACGCCAAGTCCTTTGGTGACCTACAGCCTGGAGATAAACCTGATAGAACATTGTGGGGATGCTACACACCCAATAATCCCAGAGAAACACTTGTCCATCTCATTTCTGGCTTACTTTTTTGGTTTATCTTTGGATTTGTGAGAGCCAAAGCTATAGACCATTGCTATTTTCACGATATCAAAATAAGCAAGATGATTATCTTTATTGACAATTGCTAAAGATATCGATCCTGCAACTAAGATTACCAAAATTACTGATAGTGCTTCACCTTTGATGCCGTTGCCGTTATCTGACATGATATGACCTCCTCTGGTTTGAAACCTTTGGCTGAATGAAAATAAGCCAAAGGTAATATCTGAAGAAGCAGCACCATAAATTTGGACTAACTCCAAGATTCAAAAATCATAGCGATCGCAAACATACAGAATAAAGAAATTGCAGCCCTGATAAACCAAATCCAGATATTCAAGGATAGCAATACTGTAACAATTGACCATGCACCAAAAACGTTAAACACAACAATCGCGATCGCAAAACCAGAGATGGTTAATAGTAAATATTTCAATCCTTTTCCAGCCAAATTTAACAAAGGATTTGGGTTATCTTGGCGATTATTTCTCATGGGTTTCTCCTATCTTGAGATACATTTAGATACAATTTGCACTAGAAATTTACGAAGTGCAAAACCTACGCAAAAATCCGGCGTGCAAACATACACTACCGGCTTGTAAACTTCTCATTTATCAAAAGCCCAATGTCTTCAGAAAATTAAATATTTAGTTGTGTTAAAACCTCATTCCGTAACTCGTTTTTTACCCTGTGAATAGCTGTAGCGACATATCGCATTATTGATTTTTGTTCCGATAATCGATCCAAGTGTTAATAATATGATCGTGTAATTGTTGGATTTCTTGCAATTCTTGTGGATTCAACGTATAACGGTGGCTAATATGACCACTTAATTCGATGATGCTTTCATATTTCCCCTTTTTACTAGAAATAGTAAACTGGCCGTGTTGAGTGTCCGACAAAGTTTCAATCAGCAGAAAGCTGATATGAGAAAAAACCGGTGGTAACTTCACTACATATAACGGGTTGGGTTTAGCTAAAATCTCTGGGGATTCTTCTCCTATTTTCAAAACGCTTTTAAGAGCATCCCCACTTCTGATAAAGTCTGTCAGTCTGAAAAAACTGGTCATATTAGTTACCCCCTAATATTGGCTGTTGACTTGAGACCTATCTGTATATCTCACATAGAGGTATATGTATATAGGATAATCATACCTACAGTAAAAATGCAAGGTGTTTAGGAAATTTTTTTGCAAAAAGTCGATTTTGTAAACTTATATATAGTTTTTCGGCTAAATGCCATCTCACATAAATATAAAAAGTTATACTAGAGTAAGTTTTTATACACAAACCTGAAATGACATGATTTAGCTGGTATTTCTCTATTTATCCAGGTTTCTGGAATCACAACAACGTCTTCTTCTGCTCCTTGCTACACTGTGATCAAAACGATGGGATATTTTTTGATTTGTCAATCCCTTAACATTCTGAGTACAATTGCTGTAATGTGATGAAACCTGAAAAAGAGAATAGCTGAGTCAGGAAACTGAAAGAACCTAAAAGCTTATGGCTATAGGAGTCATAAATAGGGTTTGCTGAATAAACCTAAAACCTTGATATATCAAAGGTTAGAGGCTGATAAACACAGAAATTAGTGCAAGGGTTTTGAAGGGTATACCGGAAAAAGTGTGCATTTTTTGGGATTTCAAGAGATGGCAAAGAAATTTTCAAATCTCCTCCTGACTCCTGACTCCTGACTCCTATGCCCTCACGGAAAGACTTTCTCAGCAACCCCTAAATAATACGTGAGGAATAATCAAGCAGAGAATATTTATTTGTTAATCAAGGATTTTCATTTACGTATATCCTCACAAACAGTTAATATTGCTACATTCATCAATATAAAGATGACTAATATAAGTGTGTAATTACTGTAAAGCTGAGAAAAAGACTATATAAAACTCCTTTTTGGAGGTATTATTCATGCTATACAAAATTCTCACATACAGATAAGTAACAGATATGATATGGAGCTTAGAAAAGATGAATACAGCAGATAATAGACCTTTACTTCCTGATAATTTCATTACAGCAGTTGCAAACCAGCATAATGTTACCAAAACGGAGCTAGATGCGTTAATTTTAGCACTAAATGATTATTCTGGTGCGGAAATTGCCGAGCGACTGAAGATTTCTCAACCAGCAGTGAGAAAAAGATTAGGAGAAAGTTACCGCAAATTAGGTATAGAAGGGAGTGGGAATAAAAAAATTTATAACTTGAAACAGAAACTATCTGCTCAATATAAATCTCTTTATGAAAATGTTCCTACTTCACAAGAAGATTGGGGTGAGGCGGTTGATGTAGAAGGTTTTCGGGGTAGAAATGAAGAAATTTTAGACTTAGAAGACTGGATAGTTGATGGTGATCCTTTGCGGTGTAGATTAGTAGCAGTGTTGGGTATGGGTGGCATTGGTAAAACTGTGATAGCAGCTAAAGTTGCCAAAAAAGTACAGCCAAAATTTGATTATTTGATTTGGCGATCGCTTCGTAATGCACCACCATTAGAGGAAATTCTTAACCAACTTTTACGATTTTTACCTCACGATGCTCAAGATTACTTAACAGTGAGTGAAAATAATAAAATTCTTCTACTAATTGATACTCTCAGAAAACATAGATGCCTAGTTATTTTAGATAATGTGGAATCAGTGCTACGTAGTGGTGAGGGTAAAACTCAAGAATGGGCTGGTGAATATGAAATTGGATATGAAAACTATGGCTACTTGTTTAAAAAAGTTGCAGAAGCATCACATAATAGTTGTTTATTACTCACCAGCCGAGAAAAACCCAAAGAAGTGGCTGCACTAGAAGGTAAAAATCTACCAGTGAAAGTTTTACAATTATCCAGCCTCAATGTAGATGAAGCTAGGGAAATTCTGCGGGATAAAGGATGTGAATTTACTCCTCAACAGTTACAAGAATTAGTCACTAGATATTCTGGCAACCCCTTAGCATTAAAAATAGTTGCCACTACAGTTTATGACTTATTCAGCAATAACATTACAGAATTTTTAACAGAAATTGAAGAAGCCAGTGCTGCTTATGGAGATATTCGCACCCTGCTAGATACCCAGTTTAAACGTTTGTCAGATTTAGAAAAAAAAGTTATGTATTGGCTGGCAATTCATCGGGAATATGTTTCCTTGATAAATTTAAAAAGTGATTTAAGTACCACAGATGCCAGGTCAAACATACTAGAAGTTATAGAATCATTGTTACGGCGATCGCTACTTGAAAAAGAAACAAACACTAGCAGATTTCGCCAGCAGTCTGTAGTAATGGAATATGTGACAGAAAACTATATAGAAGCAGTAACTGATGAAATTTACCAAGGACAAAAACTAGAATTTATTAATGCCTACCCCTTAATTCAAGCGCGATCGCTTGATCATATCCGACTCATACAAGAAAGATTGATCCTAGAATCTGTAAAACAAAAGCTGATCACAGCCTTTGGGACAACAAAAAAACTAGAAACTCATCTGCAACAACTGCTTATAAATTTACAACAGGAATCACCCCCAACTAAAGGTTATGCAGCAGGAAACTTAATCAATTTACTGCGACAACTCCAGATCGATAAATCCCAGCACAATGACCAAATTGATTTAAGTAGATGGGATTTTTCTAATTTGACTATTTGGCAAGCCTACCTGAAAAATGTCAACCTACAAAACACTAGCTTTGCTAATTCCGATTTAACAGGTTCAGTGTTTACAGAAACAATGTCTAGTCTTGTATCTGTGAGATTTAGTCCCGATGGTAAATTCTTTGCCACAGGTTTAATGTCAGGAGAAATAAGATTATGGCGCACTGCTGATACTAAACAAATTCGCATTTATAAAAGTCATACTGCTTGGGTTTGGGCTTTGACCTTTAGCCCAGATAGTAAAATTTTAGCTAGTGGTAGTGCAGACTATAGAGTTAAACTGTGGAATGTGGAAACAGGGGAATGTCTGCACACACTCAAAGAACATACTAATAAAGTTTATTCAGTAGCTTTTAATCCTGATGGTTCTTTATTAGCTAGTGCCAGTGAAGACCAAACTATTAAAATTTGGGATATTGCTACAGGAGTTTGTCAGCAAACCCTTTCTGGTCATCAAGGCTGGGTGTTATCTGTCACCTTCCAACCGTCTAAAAGTACCAACATTCAGCCTTTACTTGCTAGTGGCAGTGCAGACCAGAAAATTAAACTCTGGGATATCAACACAGGTCAATGTGTGAAAACCATCAATGGCCATAATGGTGAAGTTAACTCTGTAGTCTTTAGTCCTGATGGGGAAACACTAGCTAGTGGTAGCGCAGACCGCACTCTCAGACTATGGGATGTAAATACAGGTCAATGTCAGCAAGTATGGAAGGGACACAGTAAAAAGATTTATTCAGTTCGTTTTAGTCCTGATATGAAAACCCTAGCTAGTACTGGTGAAGACAGAACTATCAAACTCTGGGATATTGCACGGGGTGAATGTCTCAAAACCTTAGAAGGTCACTATAGCCAAGTTTGGGCGATCGCCTTTAGTCCTGATGGCAACACTCTCATCAGTTGCAGTGACGACCAAACAGCTAGACTATGGGATGTAAAGACCGGAAATTCCTTGAATGTCTTGGAAGGATATACCCGTGATGTGTATTCTGTACAATTCAGCCCCGATAGTCAAATCTTAGCCAGTGGTCGGGATGACCACAATATTGGGTTATGGAACTTACAAACCAAAGAATGCCACGTTTTTAATCAACATGAAGGCAGGATTCGTTCTGTCGCTTTTCATCCCAATGAAAAAATACTGGCTAGTGGTAGTGCAGACAATACCATTAAACTTTGGGACATCACAGATAGTCGTCACAGCAGATGTATTAACACCCTCAAAGGACATGATAACTGGGTATGGACAGTTGCTTTTAGTCCGGACGGAAATACCTTAGTTAGTAGTAGCGAAGACCACAGCATTCGCATCTGGGAAACTTCTAACGGTGAGTGTGTGCAAAAAATCAAAGCCCATAGCCATTGGGTGTGGACAGTAGCATTTCATCCTCATGGGGAGATTCTGGCCAGTGGTAGCGCAGACAGTCACATTAAACTCTGGGATGTTAGTACAGGTGAATGTTTGCAAACTCTCACAGGCCATCAAGACATGATTTGGTCAGTCGCATTTAGTTCTGATGGGCAATTTTTAGCTAGTGGTAGCGAAGACCAAACTGTAAAGTTGTGGAATGTTAGCACAGGTGAGTGTGTCCAAACCTTGAGAGGGCATAATAAACCAGTCTACTCAGTGGCATTTAGTCCCAAGAAACAGATTTTAGCTAGTGCTGGCGCTGATACCACTGTGAGACTATGGCAAGTGAGTACAGGTGAGTGTATGGAAATTCTCAAGCGGGGACATACAGCCGCAATTCGTTCTTTAGCTTTTAGTAGTGATGGTAAGCTATTAGCTAGTGGCAGCGAAGACGAAAATATTCAATTGTGGGATATGCAAACTTGTAGTAGATTACAGCCACTTAAATCAGACCGCATTTATGAACGTCTGGATATTAGTGGGATTACAGGTTTAACCGATGCTGAAAAAGCTTCTTTAAAAATGTTGGGTGCTGTTGATTAAGGTCTCAGAATTGAATCAGAAACAGTATCCTCAAATGAATACCTGAACAAGCCAATTTGGCTTGTTATCTCATTCGCAGGATACATATAATAAATACATAAATTTGTTTTTCTGTTCATTACCCATCAAAAAACAATTTTAGTTGCTTACCATAATGATAATTCAAAACAATACTGAAAATTTAATTAATTATCAAATATCATGTTATAACAATTCTATCAAAATCGTATTGATTGGCGAATTTATTAAACATCGAAGTTTCAACGGAGCTAATAAAGCATTACCCGTTTTAGCTTCTAGTTTAGTTAATGCTGGATTTAGTCAAGTTATACAACTAGATTTAGAACGTCCTGATTTAAGCATTGATGATGTTTTAAAAGAAATCAGAAATGCTGACTTAATTATCTTTGCTGGTTGTCTAACAAATCAATGGTCAGAAATTGACGAACATAGTAGAAAAATATTTGCAGAATTACAAAAACATAAACGGGAAAATGTGCCGATTTTAGTTGGCGGTTATGCAACTAAAAGTGTTGAAGACATTGCCAGGATTACACCTTGGATTACGGCATTTTGTGATGGTGAAGGTGAAGAATCAATTGTCAAAATTGCTCATGCAGTTGCCAGAGGAACTTTCTATCAAGAAATGAAAGATTTACCCGGCTTATGTTTTATCAATGATGATGGTAAATTTTACCGTACCATTGCCCCAAGAGTGAATAAATTTGATGATATTGATCAAAACTTTGGTTTAATTCATTTACCCCAAGTCCATGATATGGATATTTTTAAATCCTCAGATGGTAGACAATTAAAAACAGCCCAAATTTTTACCCAGAGAGGATGTCCTTGGGGGTGTGGTTTCTGTAATAAAAGTAGTGAAAGTAATAATGTAGTGAGATTGGGTGAAGAATCTTTTCGTCGGCAATTACAGCAATTAAAACAGCGTGGCTATGAAGCAATTTATTTAGATGTTGATACTTTTACAGTTCATGATCAAGCTGCCAAACGAGAAGCTGAAATATTAAAAGCAGAAGGATTTGTTTGGGGTTCAAATACGAGAATTGATAAAATTAACTATGAGCAGATGCGTTATTTGGTAGAAAATAATTGTGTGTATATGTTTTTTGGGGTTGAGCATACATTACCAGAAGTATCATTAGCAAATCATAAATTTAATGGTTCTATTGCTAGTCAAATTAGGCAAGCATGGGATTATCCATCTAAGATTGAGCAAGTTTTTCAAGATATGAATAAGGCTGGTTTACCCAGTAGTTATTTTTTAATTTTAGGACTACCAAAGGCCAAATTAAATGATCAAAAAACTGATATTATAGGTTACGAACCAACGACTTTTGCGGATGATATTGAAGCAATTAGTTTTGGTATTGAAAGGTGTAAACCCGATTTTTTAAATTTTAATATTCTGCGATTTATGCCTGGGAGTATGGCAGCTGATACAATTGGTGATTGTAGTTACTCCTGTGTGCGTCCTTCAGGAAAACAACCAATTACTGCTGGATACTTTTTACGGCGTGCTGTTAAGCATTATGGCTATCCCCAGTCCCAAGAACACGGTGTTTACCGACTGTGTGAATCAGTTAGCAGATATCAACCTATTACAACGGCTATGAATCCCCAACGGGTTTATGATACCATCTGCTATGCTATGGAGTTGATTAATAGTAAGATTGATCAAGGTGGTAAAGCGACAAAGTTGTTTATTGATAGGGATTTAATAGCTTTAGGTTTAGTGAGTCAAGATGAACAGGGAAAATATGCGATCGCTCCTTTGGAATACTTTTTAAATCTTTGAACATAACAGGATGATATTGGTATCATTACACAGGCACTGGGGCAATTCAACGAGTTTATGAATGATTTAAAACCCACATTCCGCACCCCCCAGTGTCACAATCGGTAATTTCGGATTTTTGAATACCTTTGATGATAATTTTGATACAAAATAGTCTAAATCTTAGGTGGCGATCGCCAATCTCAAATCCCCAAACGACCATTTTTCGTTGTGTGACAGTTTAGGGTGCGGAAGGTGGGTTCATATACAATTCTCGATATCACAACTGATATCGCCATGAATAACAAAACCCCACCCAGCCAAATGATCCGCGTGCCTACTGTACTAATTCCTGTAGTACGTAACCTGTCAAAAATTCACCGTGATGGTCACACAACGGCGTTACTGCAAGGGTTACAGGAATTGATTTCACAGTTTGATATCAACACTAAACTGGAAGCAACCACCGAGTTACAGGAGGTAGAGGAAAAGTTGGGGCAACTGGAAACACACCTTTGCCAGCAAGACGAACATCTGGCTGTTAAACTAGAAACTATTGCCAAGCACTTAGAAAAGATTGAAAAAGCGATAGCTTCGCTCGCCGCAGGCAACGCTTCTGGTAGATACAGTAACTCCAGACCACGGCGTTCAGCGTATCCATACCAGTATCAACAACCAGTAGAAATCAACTCCTTTCCCAATGAAAATTTAGCGCAGAGATTGGGAGTGACAGCGCAGAGTTTAATTAATGAACGAGAAAACAAAACTGAGCAGGAATTCATCAGCTGGTCTAGGAATCGAGATCCAAGTGGGTTAGGCTGGAAATTTCAGGCAGAAGATGGGTTGTATTATCCAGTTCGGCAGTAGGGGGTTTCGCGGAAGTCAAAAGTCAAAAGTAATATAGAGTCTGCTTTTGAAAGATTTCCAATGGTTCATTAACTTATGCCGTGATGTCCTAGTATTTTCCTAACAAAAGCTAACAATAATTATTCACAGCTTATTAATCCTCTGTTATATCTATTTTTACTAATTCCAATAAACCCTGTCTAATCACCTGTTCAACTAACTCACTTCTGGTGATACCTAATTTTTCTGATACCCTATCAAGTTCTGTGGAAGCAGTCTCAGTTAGCATAATCTGATACCTCTGCTTTGGCTCACCATATTTGTCTTTCTCAGCTTTTCTTGGTCTTACCACGGGCTATACACACATCAACACCTCCACACTTTACAAATTTATGGGAGATGCTATATACACACTTACACATCTACATATAAAATAAAAATAAGGCGACACCTACGCTGCACTTCGTGAACCTTGGCAGGTAGGCAAATCGCCTTAACCCTTACAGGTAAATTAATCATGACACAAATTCAAAATTTTCTCGCCGGTGCTAATGACACCACAGTAGTCAAAGAACCCAGTAACAGAGAACCATTAAAGCATTTATTAATTGGCTCAAGGAGAACTGTTATCAGTACAATTCATCATTTACAGGTAATTGGTTATGCAGATGTTGGAGATTGGAGTGAACCTATACCCACTGGTAATGTTGGGGAGTTCATGAGTATTTTAATCAGACAAATCCTGATTAAATAACAAGAAATAACCAGTGATGCCAACTAATTAAGAATTATTTTGACAGGAGGAAGTTAAACCCTTCTGTCAAGAAAATTTTAGGGATTTGTTTCTAGTTTAACTATTTTTGATGCAGATAAATAAATACAGACAAATAATTGTGTATTTTCTTTTTCCATTTCTCCTCAAGAAAATATCTACATTTCCAATGAATAAAATCTAAAATTTTGACAGATCAAATAGAGATAATTGACCAACAGAAACATTACCCTTTCCACCGCGATGATAATTAAGGTGGCATCCACTGCAAAGACAAATTAGGTTCTCTAATCTGTTATCAGATGGGTCTCTATTCCAGTGATGAACCTGGAGATTATAGGCACGGGGGTTAATAATATCATTAGGTTTTTCACCAGGACGTAAGCAAACGCGACCGCATTTTTGACAACGCCAATTAGCTTTTTCTTTAATGTTTTTAGCCAATTCTTTCCAGTGCTTTGGGTACTCCATGATAACTGTTAACACCAAACTTTAGGATTGTGATAATATTATAAAATAAACATGATATTATTATATAACAAAAAACAACATTTTTGGTGATTATAATGTAACTGTAAACATTCAGCAATCAAGGTTCAGTCAAAAGCTGAAAAACTGAAGATTAGACGTAAATTCCTCATCAAAGAAAGAGAATTCAAGATTCAGGAGTCAGAATATCTCATCTTTGTAGTGAATTTTGAGCTTAAAATGAAAATCACAGCCTAGATGCAAGGAAAACTCACCATGACAGTTACTACTGCTAAATGGAGTTTAGACGACTATCATCGCATGATTAAAATTGGCCTTTTAGCTGGTCGCAAGGTTGAACTACTAAATGGAGAAATTATCAACATGGCACCGGAAGGACCAGAACACGCACAAATTAATACTGACTCTGCTGAATACCTGCGGGAATTACTTGGTTCAAAAGCATTGGTAAGAGATGCAAAACCTATTACTATTCCTGAAAGTAATTCAGAACCAGAACCAGATTTAGCAATAGTTGAACCACAGCGTGCTATTTATCGCAGTCACCATCCTTATCCTGAAAATATATTTTGGTTAATCGAATATTCTAAAACGACCCTGAATAAAGATTTAGATATAAAACGCAAAACATACTCTGCTGCATCAATTCCTGAATATTGGGTAGTAGATTTAAATAATCAACAAGTAAAAGTGTTTAGAGAACCAATAAATGGTGATTATTCCCAAGAATTAACTTTGACTTTAGGTGAAATATCTCCGTTAGCATTTCCAGAAATTAAAATTTCTATTCAACGTTTGCTACAAGGGTTTTAAGGAGGCAGGGGGCAGGGGGCAGGGGGATAACGGGAGAACTTTCCCCTCCGCTCCCCGCTCCCTGCCCCTCTGCTTCTTCTGTGAAGCAGAAGCAGCAGAAACTCAAACTTGGCTTACTTTTGCTGTGAAATGTGGTTATTTAGAAGTTGATACAGGTAGAGAACTTTATAGAACCTACAACCAAGTATTAGGCATTCTCGTAACTATAATCAACAATCCATCTCCCTGGCTCATAAAACGCTAATTTCCCATCCCCCTGCTCCCTGCTCCCTTTCCTCTTTGTGACCCATTGGATCACATTTTCCTCAAAACCTGGGCAACACCGTCCCAGTCCCAGCATCCCTTTTGGGACGAACATAGGTCTTAGTCGTATCACTCTTAGTATGACCCAACTGGTCTTGCACCTCAAACAGCGTTTTTCTATCCACCGCCCTTGATGCGTGAGAATGACGCAACCAGTGACAAGAAAACTTCACCCCTGCCACCTCAGATATATCCTGAATCAATTTTTTAATCGCTCGGTCACTCAATGGCAAACCCCGTTTCTTTGGATCAGGTGAGACATTAGGAAACACAGGCATCTTCTCACCTGCCATCCCCCGGTACTTCTTAAACATCATCGAAGTCTCATGGTCTAAACC
The DNA here is from genome assembly GCF_014696195.1 of Sphaerospermopsis sp. FACHB-1094. Taxonomy (NCBI): domain Bacteria; kingdom Bacillati; phylum Cyanobacteriota; class Cyanophyceae; order Nostocales; family Aphanizomenonaceae; genus Sphaerospermopsis; species Sphaerospermopsis sp. FACHB-1094. The sequence continues at coordinate 13,356 of NZ_JACJPT010000106.1, forward strand.
AATTTCCCGGTACTTCCCCCCCTTGCCCCGAAACTTAATCGTGTAATATCCCCGGTGTTTATCTCCGGGTATCGGCTCTGGTTGCCATTTAAAGTTGTGCCAATATAAACCCGGATAATCTTCCTGGGGTTGACCTGGTTCCTGACCAGGAATAGTTACCCGACCCACTTCACCTACCCGCATCCCACTATAAAAAAGCAAACAGAAAACCAACCAGTGTTTCTCCCCTAACATCTGGGCAGCATGAGCCAATTGTTCCAACTCCCAATCTTCCAGATAACGCTCTGCTTTCGGTAAATCAGTGAAATTATCGTAACTTATCGTACTAGCAATATTCCGTAAAAAGTAGCCCACATTCTCACTGCTGCCATAACTCCAGAGAGATCGCAACATCAAAACCTGGTTAGATTTAGTATAAGGGGAAACCTCACCCCAAGAAGCGACAAATTCTAGTAACTTTGGTTGCTGAACCAAGCGTAAATCCTCTATCCCCTGCTTCCGTACCCACTCCAGTAATTTTTGACCAAAGCGATAGTATTTTCGCTTAGTCTGTTCCCGATTTTGTGACCCTGCCCAAGCCAAAATCAACTCCTCATCATTTGATACGGCAGGTGTGCGGTAATAATATTGACGAATTACCTCCTCAACTAATTCGGCGGTAACAGGTTGAGAAGTATCACGAGATACAACCTGACTGGGAGCGGGGAGAACTTCTACAGGACTGACCTCAATGTTGTTCACATCCATGAGAGAAATAAGCATCACGTAGTAGACGACATCTAGCTTCCTGGAAGGGCTGTTTCAGGAAGCTTTTTTTATATTCTACCCTCCCGGTGCAGGGAACTTCAAGTTAACTTGATTTCACGTAATGCGCTTTCCGCTTGATTCAATATTTTCTCTATTCTTGAGCTATCCTGATGCAATCGCTAAATCTTACTCTCATACTTGTCAGGTAAAATGTGTATACTAAAGTAAGGATTCCTTACATTTTCTGGCAAAAGCTAGGAGGATTGTCATGCTGGCCAAGTTAACCTCTAAGAATCAACTCACACTGCCTAAAAGTATTACCCGTGAAATCGGAGAAGTTGAGTATTTTGAAATACAGGTTCAGGATGGGCAAATTATTTTGACTCCAGTAAAGATTCAACGGGCTGATGCAGTTAGAGCTAAACTAGCGGATTTAGGGTTGAGTGAACAGGATGTAGCTGATGCAGTAGCTTGGGCGCGTCAGTCGTGATGGTTAGTCCACGAGTGGTAATTGATACTAATATCGTAGTCTCTGCGTTGATATTTAGGGGTAGAGTATCTAGGCTTCGTTTGGCATGGCAAGACGATCGCTTTACTCCCCTAGTTTCTCAAGCAACGATCACAGAGTTAATCCGAGTGCTTGGTTATCCAAAGTTCAAGCTCACGCCAATAGAGCAAGAATATTTACTATCGGATTACATACTGTTTTGTGAAACTATAGCGATGCCCGATAACTTGCCTGTAATTCCTGAATGTCGTGACCCTTTTGATGTGCCTTTTTTACTTCTAGCTGTGGTTAGCAAGGCAGATTATCTTGTGACAGGCGATTGCGATTTACTCAGTCTACAAGATAATTTTTCTTGCCCGATTATTACTGCTGAAGATTTTCTGAATGTTATTGATGTTCAGTCATCCTGATTTTTCCGGTGACAACATCGTTAAATCAGGGTTTTGCGGAAACACAAATTAAAACATCTTTAATATTCACAAAAAATACTTTATGTCAAGGTCCCGGAGGGAACTAGCGCTCCGTAGGAATCGCTAACGATAGCTTTATTAAACTTTTAAAGTAACAGTGCCTATTGCACTACGATAGGTCTATTCAAAATGCTCATGACCTCATTTGGGTTAGGGCTTGGTAGCAGAGGACTCCAATCTCCAACTTCTGCATAGCCAATCACCTGTAAGTAGTGAATTGTACTGGTTACAGCTTTAGGAGAACCTATCAAGAGATGTTTGAGCGGTTCTTTAAGAGGGACTGACAATACAGTCCCTTGATTAGTTCCGGGTGCATTGAGGTCTTCAATCTCGGATAAGAAGCTTTGGGTAATCATGATTCACCTGTGTTAAGCACGAATAGCTATCACACACAATAAAGTGAGGGTTGTCATGGTGACAACTAAATAATGCACCAATGACAACTAATCATTACAATTTATATCATGCTTGCGACGGCGCTTTCTCGCCCAGAGTTCTCTGAGGTGAGCAGGTTCATTTTCAAATTGAGTCCACAGTGCATGAATTTCTGCCAGTCTGCGTTTATCTGCTTCTGATGGTTCTCTACGGTGTTCACCTTGGGAAAACCAATGAGCTACAGTGCTTTTAGAGCGTCCGCACAGTTCGGCAAGTTCTTCGTAATTGACAACCCAATGTTTTAGGAACTCTTCAGGCTCCATCTTAATAGCAACCTTAGCTTTGTAAATCTCAAACAGATCCCAGTGTCTTCTAGTGGGTGTTTTAGCTGCAATCATAGTGATGGCTATAAAAATGCACGGGTGACAATATAGATAATTATCATATCGTGCTTGGAAACAAAGCCGAGTAATTATATATAAATCCCGTCTACGTTGAAACCTAAAGGAAATAAATTGATATGATATGGTTCAAACAATACAGGCTAAAGAGGGAGCATTGCTGGAATTAGAAACAGAATTTCGACTTCAATTGGTTGAAGATGAGCAATTTTTTACAGAGTTGTTTGTTGAATTGCCAGAAATTACACAATTAGAAAAACAACAACTTGACAGAGTTAAAGCCAGCTATGCCAATTTGCTTAAGTACCCACCTCTACTTGAAAATACTGTGAAGATGGTGGTGTTGTCTCCCCTGTTAGATTTAGCAGACTTTTACCTATCTCCATTTCATGTTAAATCAGACAAATCTGTAGAAATTACTGCTGAAGATGCTGGTGTAACGGTTAAAGGACAGATGGATGTCTTAGTTTTGTTTGAACAGCTAGTAGTAGTAGTCATTGAATCCAAACAAGCAGCTTTTTCTGTGGAAGTAGGTAAAGCCCAGATTCTTGCTTATATGTTGGCAATTTCTAAACCCGACAAAGCAATATATGGACTAATTACCAATGGTGGTAGTTTTATCTTCGTCAAGTTGATTAATGAAAATATACCAAAGTATGGGTTTTCTCGCTTGTTTTATATTTTCAATCCGGGGAATGAGTTGTATACAGTTTTATCAGTGTTGAAAAGCTTAGGTCAACTAGCAAGAAATATTCATAATACAAAAGTATGATAAAATTTAGCCCTGAATCCGGACCGACGATTCCTTAATGGTACAAGCCCCCGGATTTATCTGTGGAATCAATCCAAAATCTAAAATCTAAAATTTCCAAGCCCCCTGATTTATTCGTGGGGTCAATCCAAAATCCAAAATCCAAAATCTAAAATCCAAAATTGTCTGACAATTCTTCTTTGCCAATCAGCAACTCATGGCAAAAATCTGTTCAGCTGTTAGGGTAATGTTGGGAAACAATCTCGAATCAATTCGATTATTTCCTTGAAACACCTTTGGGGGTAAATACTCACCATCTTCAAGTTGGTAAATTGTAATAGTTGGTTGTTTGGGAGAGCCAATGAAGCGAATGCCACCAAAAGCGGCATAGTCTACGATGATGTACTCTAAAACGCCTAAATCCTCATATTCAGCAAGTTTTGTTAGGTAGTCATCCTTCCAATTGTTACTAACAACCTCAATAATTCCCGGTGGGGGAATATATGCAGCAGCAGAACTAGAGAGAGTTTTCATCCGCTGCCATTCTTCCCTAGCAAATATGACAATATCAGCTTTTCGGCTTTTTTCTTTTTCTCCTGGTGCTGTTTTTATCCTGCTCTGCTTTGACTGGCGCGACACATACGGCAGGTCATTTTCTTGGCAGTGATTTTCAAGGTAGGCACACAGCCTCTGGATTAAATCTTCGTGATTGGCATTTGGTTCTGATAATGGCACAGGAATCCCATCCAATAACTCAAACTCTCTACCTGAACCATCGTCCCAGGCAAGAAACTCTTCAAAAGTCAGTAGTTGTGTGACGGTTGCGTACATCGCACTCGCTCCATAGCTGACGGGTAATTAACTGCTATATAAAACCTAGACAAAGCTAGACTTTACTTTCTACTTCAACGGGAGCATGGGAGCGGCTATCCCTCGGTAGACTTTCACGCCTTAGCCAGACGCGATAACATGATTGCTGCATTTAGATCCCTATCTATTTGCAAACCACAGTTCTCACAGCGATAAATTCTTTGGGACAAGGAAAGACTATCTTTTTTATGCCCACAGTGAGAACAGGTTTTACTTGATGGATAAAATCTATCAGCAATTATAATTTCACAACCAAATTTTTTAGCTTTATATTCTAGCTGACGCTTAAACTCATAAAACCCACAATCAGCTATTGCTTGAGCTAATTTATGATTTGACAACATTCCTGAGCCACTGCGTTGGGCGGGTTTCCCGACTTGAAGCAAGTGGCGTGAAACATTTAAATCTTCTACTACTATCTTCGCGTGGTTTTTGCATAAGTAAGTAGTAAGTTTATGAATAGTGTCTTTTCTCAGGTTTGCTATTCTTGCAT
>NZ_JACJPT010000107.1:0-17871 GCF_014696195.1 Sphaerospermopsis sp. FACHB-1094
TAACGATTACATGATTCAAGTTCTCAGTTCTTGTTTCATTGACTCTACATTAGATTCCGATAAGCCCTTATGTCAAGCCTGATTGAGATGCTCTTACCCTGGGTATATCTGCACTTTTGACTATGCGAAATTGGATGTTTATTCAGCAGTTTAGTCAAATTCGAGAATGGTTAGTTGATAATTTTGATTTACGTTTGTTGGGAGATTTTGACAGAGGTGCTTTTGATGAAGTGCCAAATGAAATTTTGGCTGTTACGATGAGTGTTTTTCAAAAAGTAGCACCTAATGAAGAAATGAGTGTTGCAATACAGCCCACTCCATTAGAGGATAATTCTTATGACAGACAGCGAACAAAGCGGAAAATAGCAGCAGTTTTGGCACAGGTTGGACGGTATGAATTTTTGAGCGATCGCTTTAATCTTATCAAACAAAAACCTCTGATTTATTGGTGGGATGATGATTTTCTCAGATACTATGCTGAAACACCAAAATTAGGAGATGAAACTGATGTAAAAGTGGGAATGCAAACAGCAAACAATACTCGTTTTCTACGACAATATTGGGAAATCAATCTTAATGAATTACTAATTTGTCCATCATTTTTTAATCTTTCGGTACTACCTAGAAATAAATGGGTTCCTTATATTAAAGGTGCTGAAGGTAAAGTATGGTTTGAACCTCTTACAGAAGTTTTACTATGGGAACCAAACGCATTAGCTGTTAAGTTGATGGAACGTGATGGTAAACAAACATCTCGACCACAAAATGAACAATATTATTTTAAGCAAAGTATATCCTATTCTACTATTGGTGCTTTTTTCTTTGCGCGTTGCAATTGTTACAAAAGTGTATTTGATGTTTCCGGCGCATCTGTATTTCCTATAAATTTATCTAACGCTATTTGTTTAATGAATAGCAAAACTGCACAAAACTTTCTTAGCTCATTAAATCCAACTGTTAACTTTCAAGTAGGAGATATTAAACGCCTTCCCTTATTCCCCATAGAATCAGCAGACGAAATCTTCACCCAACTAGATCAAGCCTTCACCGAACACGAAGCCGCCCGCGAAACCTCCGTAGAATTTCGACAACCCGCCCCCTCAGCCTGGAACTATGCCCAAACCTGGGCGCAAACCGCAGTAGACAGAGAACCCGGAACACCCTTACCCCCCTATCAACCAACCTACGAACAACCGTCAGCCACAAACTATATATCCTACGCCCTTGGTGTCGCCCTCGGTCGCTTCCATCAAAACGGCACAGGTATCATCACCCAAGGTTCAGAAACCAGAAAGCTTTCCAGCAAAGAGAACAAGCCCTTTCCCCCTGCTCCCTGCCCCCTGCCCCCTGCTCCCTGCCCCCTGCCCCCGGTTGGTGAGCGAAGTCGAACCACTGCTCCCCAGCTTCTTGTTACCGCAGATCAGGGAGATAACGAAATTTTACCCAACGGCATTTTATACCTTTCCGCCTACAGCGACAACGACAGCTTAAAACATCCCGCCTGTGAACTTCTCCACCAAACCTGGCAAGAACATCATGCAACCATAGCCAAAGGTAAAACCCTCAGTGAATGGTTGCGACAATCATTTTTCAAAGATGTTCACTTAGGGATGTACGAAAACCGCCCCATCTACTTCCCCCTTTCATCCGCCAAAAAGAACTTTGTCGCCTATATCAACATACACCGTTGGACAGAAAACACCTTACAAACCCTATTAGCAGATTACCTCAGACCCCAACTCAGCAAAATTGAAGGCGAACTTAACGATTTAATCGAGACTCGCAACCAAGGCGACAAAAAAAACCAAACCAAAGCCGAAGAACGTTATAACAAACTGCAACAACAGCAAACCGAACTCAGAACCTTCATTGACAACGTGAGACAATGCGCCGAACAAGGACCACCCGCCGCCAACCCCAAAGACACACCCCGCCAAGCTAACGCCCGTTTTGACATGGACTTAGATGATGGTGTCATGATCAACTCTGCCGCCCTCTGGCCATTACTAGATCCCCAATGGACACAACCCAAAAAATGGTGGTCAGAACTCTGCAACGCCCAAGGTAAAAAAGATTACGATTGGTCACACTTAGCCGCCCGTTATTTTCCCCAACGGGTAGACGAGAAATGTCAACAAGACCCATCCCTAGCAGTCGCCCACGGCTGTTTCTGGAAATACCACCCCGCCAAAGCCTACGAATGGGAACTGAGACTACAAGACGAAATCGCCCCGGATTTTACCATAGATGAAATTGACTCCCACCAACTGCGAAAAGACTTTATAGATAAAAACCCCGAACTCGTAGAAGAAATAATAGAAAAAGAAGAAAAACGGCGAGAACGTAAACGCAAAAAACAAGACCAGGAAGAAGACTGGAGTATTCCCACAGCCCCAGACTATGAAGAAGAATAAGAGAATAGGGAATGGGGAAACAAGTATAAAATTTAGTTTCTACGCTTCTGCATGAAATACAGCACATTGCAGATCAATCACATCCAAATTTTTATCACAAAGCCTTAAACCAAGAGAATTTCCAACCTGGTCACTGCTGTAATATAATTTCAAACAAACAGCAACAAACTAAACACAAGGTACTATGGAAAAAAGTAAAAAATGACCAGACCTTATCAAATTGTAATAGACACTAACGTAATTCTAGCTGGTCTACGTTCTAACCGTGGTGCATCCTACAAGTTATTAACCATACTCAACGATACTCGTTGGCAATTAAATATTTCCACCGCTTTAATCTTCGAGTATGAAGAAATACTGAAACGAGAAAAAGACCAATTAAACCTAAAAAATGAAGATATTGATAATGTTATAGAAGCGATTTGTGCCATATCCAACCAATGTAATATTTTTTATCTATGGCGACCAGTTGCACGAGACCCAGATGATGATTTTGTCATAGATTTAGCCGTAGAATGCCAAGCCGACTTTATCATCACTTACAATCAAAAAGATTTACAAGCAGCAGAAAAATTTGGCATCAGAGTATTAACTCCTAAACAATTCTTACAACAAGTAGGAGAATTATCATGAGTAACTTAAACGTACAAATCCCGGAATCTTTATATAAACAAATCGAAGCCTTAGCAGCCAAAGAAAATATGACCTTAGAACAACTTGTAGCTATTGCCCTATCAGCACAAGTTTCTGCATGGATGACCAAAGACTATATCGAAGAAAAAGCTAAACGTGGTAGTTGGCATAAATTCCAACAAGTTTTAGCTAAAGTCCCCAATGTAGAACCAGAAGATTATGACAAATTATAAGCCAAAACAACCCACTCAAATGAACCAACAAAATTTACAAACAAAATATAATACAAATAGTGTATGGGAAGATTTAGTAATTTCCATTTTATCAGTAAATCAATACACATTAAGTAAAACTTATGCAAATACTGAAAGTATGAGAGAAATTGGATTATTTAATCCAGAGAACTTAAAACAATGGGATATTCAGGAAATGAATCAACGCCTTCGTCAAGGAGGTTGTGAACGTGGTTCATTTATGACTAATTTATTTGCCGAAAGATTGACAGCTTTAGGAATATTAATTGCTAATCAAGGTATAAACAACTGTGAGAAAATACTTTCAAGTAGAGATAAAAAACTAATCACCGATTTCTTAATGCCCGTCAAAGGAATTGGACCAAAAGTTATTCAAAACTTCTTCTTACTTCAGGAACTATAAAAACCTGTATTATTCATGATTAAAAATCAAAGTATGAAAAATCAAAGTATGAAAACCTCAACTTCTTTTACTATTCCTTCCACTACTTTTCCTTCCACCTTTGCCCCTACCCTGCGGGATCTCCTAACGGAGATTGCGCCTTTGCGTGAGGTATTAAATAAACCCAGTTAAATAAACCCAGGACTTACACAAAATATGACGAAAGTAGGGGTAATTCATGAATTACCCCTACGAAAGAATCAGGTTTTTGATTGCTTCGTGCGTAAGTCCTAAAACCTTTAAATCAGAAAAAAAAGTAAAAAAATATCTGTATTAATCTGCGTTTATCTGCGTTTAAAAAAACACCCCAAAATCAAATTAACTTACCTTTGGGGGTGAAAGTCCCCAGCTTCTACAAGCAACCGGTTTTGCGTCGGGGTAAAATCCCTGTTACAAAACGTAATTCTACATTCTAAATTCTAAATTCTTCATTTTTTTAATTCCCCATCCATGTCTATTATTACCAACTATCTAAAAACCGAAATCGAACAGAAATTGCGGGAACAAGGAATAGTCATCTGGCTAGATAAAGACGCACACTATAACAACTACGTTGATGAACTCATAACCCGCCATCGCCAAGGTGAATTTTTCGCCCCAGTCGTCGCCTTTCGTGGTAGTTATCTAGAAATGTTATTTGCCCTAGAACCTTATGGTAATGGACTCGTCCCCGAAACATTACTCATTCATATGCCCGGACATACAGAAGATACTATTCGTAAAACCCCCATCTTAGAACTTTACCGGGCTGGTTATCGTTTCCGCAAAGCTTTAGACACCCTCATCCGCGAAGCTTCCACAGGTCAAGTTACCCCCACAGAACTAGAAAACTACCTCTCTCAAGGCGTTAGCGACCTGGCAACCGCCGAAACTTGGTTAGAAAATACCCTTTCCCAACCCCAAGACAGCCTAGCTAAATACTTAGAAAATTTCAGCCTAGAATGGATTTTAGAAGGTTTACTGGATCTAGACAACATCATAGATGAAGCTAAAAAACTACGGGTTAAATTTCCAGATACCCACAGTCTCGACACCCTAACTCAACATCTGTACCGCCACACAGGTATGGATGAGGCATTTTTACAGTTTTACTACAACCAAGAAACACTCTCCTTTTCTAGACTAGGTGAAGCCTTCGCTGCGTGGCTGATGTGCGTTGAATATGTCCAAAACCTCAACCGTTTACCCCACCTTCCCCAACTCCAACCCCTCAGCCAACTTTCTTTACCCCTACGGAAAAACTGTAAACAATTAATAGAGTACCTGTGTCAACGCTATCCCGATACCTACGCCGCCCAAGCGGTAATTGTTGAGTCTCACCTAGAACCTGAATTACAAACTCTTATCCCAGAGGAATTAAGCAAAATTCAGACTTTCCAATGGGGAGAAAACGCAGTTTTAGCCGCCGCAGTCCAGGCATTATTAGCAGGAAATTATAGTAAAGTTTTAACATGTTCAAAACCACGTACAGAAACACCTACATTTTGGTTAGAACGTCATAGCACCCAGAGAATAGAATGGACACTCATCCAAGCCGCCGCAACTTTAGGTGATAAAATTAACAACTCTGGCAGGATTAAAACCTTAGATAATCTCCGAGCCGTCTTAGAATACTATACCGATTCTGGTTATCAAGTAGACCTAGCCCATCGCCGTTTTGAGCAACAATACGTAAATTTACCAGATTTACCCCATTTTGCCCAACTCCTAGAAGCTACTGAACAACTCCGTCGCCAATATCGAGTTTGGGCTGATAATTTAGCCCAAGACTTTAGCGACATCTGCCAAAAAGACAGCTTTTTACCAGAAGCAGATTTACAACAGCGTACCATCTATGATCAAGTTGTTCACCCACTCACCCAAAACAATCATAAAAAAGTTGCCTATTTTTTAATTGATGCTTTTCGCTATGAAATGGCTACAGAATTACTCCAAGATTTTACGGAAGCTGGTTCTGTAGTATCACTTAAAGGACGGTATGCAGAATTGCCTAGTATTACCGCCGTAGGCATGAACGCCTTAACTCCTGTCAGCCAAGGAGGAAAACTACTCTTAGCAGGTGATAATGGTTTCAAGGGTTTTAAAACAGGTGAATATACAGTCCGCAGTCCCCAAGAAAGGGTGAGAGCGATCAAAGATAAGAGTGTTTCTCAACATGGTAAGGAAAGTAAAGAAATTATCAGCTTTAACTTAACAGAAGTGCGTAATTGTACAGCATCCAAGCTGAAAAAAACCTGTGCTAATGCCCGCTTAATTATTATTCATAGTCGAGAAATTGACGATGCAGGAGAAGCTAACCTGGGTTTAGCCACCTTTGAAACTTGGCTGGGACAAATCAAATCTGCCTGGAATCACTTAAAAAATGCTGGCATAAATGAATTTATTTTGACAGCAGATCATGGGTTTTTACTGCAAGACCATACGACTAAGGAAAAAACCTATGGTAGTAAAAAAGACCCATACCGCCGCTATATTCTAGATTCAGAACCACGCACCGAGGAAGGTTGTGTCACAGTTTCTTTAAGTTCCTTAAAATATGAAGGACAAAATAAATACTTAATATTCTGCAAAGATACCTCCGTATTTGCTACGGGTAATCCTGGAGCTACCTTTGTACATGGTGGTAACAGTTTACAAGAGCGTGTAATTCCTGTCCTGAAAGTATCTCAGCGTTATAATTCCCTGTCAGGAATGGTGAAATATTTAATTGAAGCTCAAGCAGATAATAACAGAATCCGTTTAAGAGTAAAACCAGCCCCTTTACCCCAAAGTGTGTTAAATTTTACTGAATCTAAAACAATTAATTTAGCGTTTCATGTTCCTAACCGTCAGGATATTCAAATTACAATTAAAGATGTAATTGGTGCAAAGATAAATAACCAACAACTGCAAATTCCCGTTACAGATGAATGGGTAGAAGTAGGCTTGGATCTGAGAGGACAACGGGATGAACGAGTCCGTATTGAGATTTTTCACCCTGACGGTATAGAGGATGTAGAAGCAACCATTCCCCAAGAATATTTTGACGTTTCTGGTTCTTTGAAAACTGAAGTTAGCACCACACAAACACCAAGCAGCAATGATTGGCAAAATAGTTTTGAGGATCAAGCAATAGCCCAAGTATTCCTGCATCTGCAAAAACACAACTCTATTACCGAAATAGAACTCACCCAAATTCTTGGTAATCCTAGAAAAACAAGACGGTTTGCTTTAGACTTTGAGGAATATTTGAAAAAAGTTCCCTTCCTAGTCAGGATTGAAACCACAAATAATGGTAAGCGTTACGTTAAACAAAACTGAAATTAAAATTAATATACAGCAGAATTCAGAATTCAGGAGTCAGGAGTCAGGAGTCAGGAGTCAGGAGTATGGCTAACGCCACGCTATGCCTATAGCTCCTACGTCGCTACGGATACTGTTGGCACGCCACGCTTCGCTATCAGGAGTTCAGGAGTTCAGGAGTAAAACTGGCTTTGTGTATAGGTTTAAATCTTGATTCTGTACCTCATATCTTAGGAAACTGCTGTAAGTACCCAAGCAAAATTAATTTAAGTAAGTCGGCACGAAAAAACCAAGGTGTGTAACAAAATGTAAAATTCCTAAAAACCTTTTCCCTCCAGCATAGCTGCCCCCATACTCCCTACTCCCTACTCCCTACTCCCTACTCCCTGCCCCCTGCCCCCTGCCCCCTGCCCCCTACTCCCTGCCCCCTGCTCCCTCTTTCAGACTGGTAATTTAGCATAACAAGTACGGTAGAACCTTTAAAATTAACTATGGCAATTAGTGAACGAGATATTGAGCATATTTTTGAACGTCTGCGTTCTGGAGTTGTTCCAGAAAGAGGTTTAGAAGCATTTGCAGTTGGTATTGACAAACAACGTACAGAAATTCATCGCCAACTCAAATTAACAGCTGATGGGGAAGGTGTATTTAAATTTCTGCGTGGGGGCTATGGCTGTGGTAAAACATTTATGTCATGTTTGGCAATTTTAGATGCCCAAACCCAAGGTTTTGCTACTAGCTTTGTAGTAGTTTCTGACAACGATTTACACTTTTACAAATTCGATGATGTTTACCGTAAAGTTGTACAAGAATTAGGGACTAGCTCTTGTCCCAGAGGTGCTTTAAGCGACATCATTGACCGTTGGATTGGGCGTGTAGAAGATGCCCTGATTGCTGGAGGTGCTGACGAAAATAGCGATGAATTTGATACTTTAGTACAGCAACGCATGGAAGAAGAACTCGCTTCTCTGACTGGTGGTAAAGCCCCAGAAGATATGGCCAGGGTACTGCGGACTATTTTTACACTTAAACAACAAGGCGAAATTGCAGAAGCTAGTGCTTTACTTTCTTGGCTTTCTGGTAGCGAAAATGTAGCGGGAAGTGCCAAAAAAGCTGCTGGAATTAAAGGAGATATCGGCAGTCGGGACGCGCTTGATTATTTGCATGGGATTTTGGAAATTGTCAAAGCCGCAGGTTATAAGGGTTTGGTAATTGTTATTGATGAAGTAGAAACAATTCTGCGAATGCGTCAAGATAGCCGGGGCAAGTCCTTAAATGGGATTCGGCAAATTTGTGATGCGGCTGACCGCTACAAAGGCTTACTCTGGATTTTTACAGGCACACCAGAATTTTATGATACCAAACGTGGTGTAGCAGGTTTAGAACCCTTGAGCGATCGCATCCAATTCTTAGCTCCTGGTGGTTTTGCTAACCCTCGCCAACCCCAGTTAGAACTCAAACCTTTTGACGCTAAACGCCTTAAAGAAGTAGCTTTAAAATTGCGAGAAATTTATCCCACTGTCAATAAAACAGTTCTAACTAATAAAGTCACCTCAGATTTTATTGAGCGGCTGATTTCCAAAGTGACGGCTGGGTTTAAAGGTGATGTAGGAGTAGTTCCTCGTCAGTTTCTGCGTCAATTTGTCAATGTGTTAGACTTAGCAGCTAATGATGAGGAATTTGACCCGATGATTGCTGAGGGCTTTGAAGTCACTGATTTAACCGAAGTTGAAATTCGGATTCGAGAAGGTCGTCCCCCTTTTGAGGCTGAACCAGAGGATATTCAAGGTTACACTGTGGAATTTTAATCAATTGCACCCACCCAGCCCCCTGCTCCCTGCTCCCCTGCTCCCTGCTCCCCTGCCTCCACGCAAAGACTTTCTCATCAAACCCTAATTTTAATATGTCTTCTGCCTTTGCACGTTTTCCTGCCCGTCTGCAACAAGCGATTGTCTCACGCTTAGGCTGGTCTTCTCTCCGTCCTGTGCAAGAACTAGCAGGACAAGCTTTATTAGATGGTAAGAATGCAGTAATTTTAGCTCCTACTGCTGGAGGAAAAACAGAAGCTTCTATTTTTCCGCTATTGGCAATGTTAATGGAGCATGAACCCCAAGGAGTTGGCTTAATTTATATCGCGCCAATCAAGGCTCTCTTAAATAACCAAGCAGAACGTTTGGGAACTTACACCGAAATGGTGGGTCTGCGTCGCTTTCTGTGGCATGGAGATATTAAAGACTCTCAGAAACGGGCTTTTATCAAAGAGCCAACGGCAGTCTTAATGACCACCCCAGAATCTTTAGAGGTCATGCTGCTATCTGCCAAAGTACCTCATAGGAAAGTCTTTGGAGATTTACGGGCTGTAATCATTGATGAAATCCATGCCTTAGCGGGTACAGACCGAGGTACTCATTTGATATCTGTGCTGGAACGAATAGGGCGTTATACAGTTAATGATGTTCAACGTGTGGGGTTGAGTGCTACTGTTGGCAATCCGGCGGATATTCTGCGTTGGTTGCAAGGGACATCAACACGGGAAGGCAGCGTCATAGACCCGCCGAAAGTGCCTTCTCAAAAAGATTTACGGGTTTATTTACGGGATACACTAGGAGCGATCGCTCAAGAAGCTAGTCACATTACCCAGGGAAAAAAGAGTCTGTTTTTTTGTGACAGTCGTTCGCTGGCTGAGGAAATTGCGGAACGGATGCGAAATCGTGGCACTGATGTATTTGTTCATCATAGTTCCGTTTCTTTAGAGGAACGTACTGCCGCCGAGGAACGTTTTCAAAGCGGAAGTAATACCAGCATTATTTGTACTTCTACTTTGGAGTTAGGTATTGATGTTGGTGACTTAGACTTAGTTTTACAAGCCAATGCACCTTCTACAGTCTCTTCTTTTTTACAACGCTTGGGGCGTACTGGAAGAAGGGCTAGTCAACGCGCCAATACCACATTTTATTGTGAAGATGTGGAGACAGTATTGCAAGCGATCGCTATTGTGGAACTAGCAAGAAAAAGCTGGGTAGAATCTGTTCCTATTCAAACTAGAGCTTGGGCTGTAATGGTGCATCAGTTACTAGCCTTAACTCTACAATTTGGTGCTATTAGCTCAGAACGTTGTTGGGAGCATTTGTCTAGCGTTCCTGATTTTTCAGGCATCAACTATACAGAATTTGAGGCATTAATTCAGCACATGATTCGGGAAAACTTCTTGTTTCATGCTGGTGGGTTACTCTCAATGGGGGATAAAGCAGAACGGGTTTTTGGGCGGAAAAACTTTATGGAACTCTACGCTGTTTTTAGTAGCCCATTGCTTTACAAAGTACAGACATCATCTGGCTATACCATTGGCTCTTTAGAGCAAGCATTTGTGGATAAGCTAGTTGCAGATATGAGTTCTTTTCTACTCAGTGGTAAGGCTTGGACTGTCACCCACATTAACCACCAAGAGCGTATTGTTAGGGTTGTTCCTGCTCCTCGTGGTAAAAAACCAAGTTGGGGAGGTTTTGCTCCACAATTACTAGGTTTTGAACTATGTCAGCAAATAGCACAAATTATTACTACAGAAAACAGTATTCCTTATATTGACTCTAAAGCACAAGCATCTGTAGATGAATTTCGTACTGACTTGAGACAATTTCTGACAAATTCAAGTATTCAAATAGATAACGACCGAGCATTATGGTGGACTTTTGCTGGTGGACAGATTAATCACACTATCAAATATGGTTTGCAATGCTACCATGATTGGAAAATTGTTGCTGATAACTTTAAAATCAAAATAGAGGCAGAGAGTCTTGGTCAGGCTACCTTGAGTTTAGCGATCGCTCAGATCAGTGAACAAGACTTCTGGCAAAGTCCACATACCCAAAACCTAATTTTATCGCAGTTACCAGAATACCGCCTGAGCAAATTTCAACAGGCATTACCTGAAATCTATTCTTTAGAAATGGTTAGTAACTACTTGCTAGATATTCCTGGACTATGCAAGTTTTTGCATCCCACATAAGGTAACAGAGTGTGTGTGTAATCAGTCAATCTCATGCTATAATATTAGGTAATTTTCCAGTTATTTAACTATAATATAAATATTTTAAGATAATACATACAACAATTATTGTAACATTGTTATGAAGCAAAATCATGAAATTACCGCCAATTACGATGAATCATGGAAAGAGGCATTAAACGAATATTTTGATGATTTTTTATCCTTTTTCTTTCCTTTAACTTATGAAGCAATTGATTGGACACAAAAACCGGAATCACTAGACAAAGAACTGCAACAAATTACAGCATCGTCAGAAACCGAAAAACGCATAGCAGATAAACTGTACAAAGTTTGGTTATTGGATAAAACACAAGCATGGATTTTAATTCATATTGAAGTCCAAAGTAATTATGATGTTGACTTCCAAGAAAGGATGTACATTTATAATTACCGTGCTTTTGACCTATATCATAAATTTGTGGTGGGGCTGGCGATTTTAGGTGATACAAGTCCTAAGTGGCGACCAAGCAGTTATCATCAAGCAATGTTAGATTGTGAATTAAGTTTTAAATTCCCCATTGCTAAACTGATGGATTATGAAACACGGTGGAATGAATTAGAAGCCAGCAATAATCCCTTTGCTATCATAGTAATGGCACATTTAAAAACCAAATCAACCACTGGGGATTTAGAAGAAAGGGAACAATGGAAATGGAGATTAATTAGAGGACTTTATGATAGGGGTTTAACAAGAGAACAAATTGTAAAACTCTTTAAAATCATTGATAAAATGATGTCATTACCCAAAGAATTGCAACGAGGATTAGTGGCTAAAATCAAACATTTGGAGGAGGAAAAGAAAATGCCATTCATTAGTCCCACAGAAGAACTAGCAATGGAACGAGGTGAATTAAAAGGAGAACAACAACTAATTATCCGACAACTAAATCGGCGATTTGGCGAAATTGAATCATCATTAATTGACACAATTCGCACCCTAACAATTGACCAATTAGAATTACTAGGTGAAGCACTCCTGGATTTTTCCACTATCACTGATTTAGAACAATGGTTACAAAATAAACCAGAATCATAAAACCAAAACCCCCCCACTTTCTTTTCATTAACTACTGTGGGGTAAGATTAATTCATTTTCAGTAGGGACGGGGGATGATAAGGAAAAACAAATCAGTTGAGCGATCGCACGCAATATTGGGTATAGCAACGATTGATGAAAAATCCCGCCATTTGGTGTGAAAAGCTTGCATTGGAAGCCTTTCACTCATACAAGGTGTAGCGAACTGCGGTTATTTCGTAAATGTTCCCAATAAATAGGGTTTGATGAAAAAGTCTTTTCATGGAGGCAGGCAAGAGGCAAGGGGAAAGAGGCTGAAAACACGAATTTTATCTCACAAATATTCCTCATGAACACTTATAGAATTTGGTTGGCAATATTATGATTTGAGAAAAAATCTGTCTACCTACTAGGTAAAAGCTGTTAGCGTAGCGTGGCGTAGCCATTTACTGATTACTGATAGCTGAATACTTACACCAAATCTTCCAACAAAGCAGTAATTTTCCCCTGGGCTTTAGTGCGGTTATCATCATAAATCATTAAAGTATTCAAATTAGCATGACGGCTCAACTTCTGCACACTCCTGACATCTCCACCACTAGCATCCAAAGCCGCCGTCACTGATGAATGTCTAATTTTATGGGGGCTGACAACTTTAGAAATCCCCGCCACACTAGCAATCTTCACCACAATTTTGCGAATACCATCCCCCGTCAGCCGATGTCCGTAGTGAGGTCGCAGAGAAATAAACAACGGTTGCTTGATATCTAATTCCTTCCTTGTCCACAACCAATCTTGCAAAGCATCGCAAGTTTTAGGATGCAAATCAACATTTTCCTTCTGAGTTCCCTTACCCTTACCCAAAATACTCAAAGTCCGTAATTCTAAATCCAAATCTTCAATATTACAGTGAGAAACTTCCTCCCGTCGCAGAGCATTAGCCCACAATAACCGCAGCAGTGCATAATCCCGTTTACCTTTAATAGTTTCCCGGTCTGGTATCGACAGCATTTTTCTAAAAGCTTCAGGAGTAATACCCGAAGTATCTCGGTAAGGTTGAATTTTCTCACTCTTGATATCAGCTAACGTCCACTCACACTTACCCACCTTATAGGCATAGTTAACTAACGCCTTAATTGCAGCCAAGCGGCGGTTAACAGTAGCTTCCTTCAAACCCAAATCAACCAACTCTGCCTTGTAGCGCAAAACCAGCGTTACAGCCGAGTACCTATCCATTTGCAGAAATTGTCCCACCAAAGCGGGAGTTGGTTGTTGACCGCACACAGACAGGAAAAATTTATTTAAATCTTTAGCGTATTCCAATACCTTCGCCAAAACGCTGAAACCCTATTGATATCGTCACGATTTTATTGGGTTTCAGACCTATATTTGGAAAATTGGCATAGGTATTGAAACTAGAACTTAATTAACGTTTATTTCGATAGGATAGGGCTGTAAAAAAGGACAGACTTTTGATGATAACTTGTAAGAAACCTTTGAAAGACTTGGTTTATTACTCTCTACAGGACTTCACTTCTCCACTTAATAAGATTGTCAGGGGGCAAAAATTTGACACGTATAATTACACTTTTTAATCAGTCTGGTGGTGTAGGTAAATCGAGTTTAGCCATGAATCTTGCCTACCATTTGCAGGAGCGTAAACATCGCGTACTCCTGATAGATATGGACCCTCAAGGGTCGCTTACAACTTTCATGGGGCTAGATCCAACAGCACTAGAGCAAACTGTTTATGACTCCATTTTGCATTCTGTCCCATTACCAATTCAAACTCAAGTTCATGGTATAGATTTAGCTCCTGCCAATATTAATTTGAGTGCTGCCGAATTAGAATTAGTGGTAGCAGATATGCGCGATATTCGACTCAAAGAAGCTTTAGAACCAATAGTTGATCAATATGATTTTATATTGATAGATTGTCCACCTAGTTTGGGATTGCTGAGTTACATCAGCTTGGTAGCAGCTACTCACGTTTTAGTTCCAATTCAAACTCAATACAAGGCATTTTGTGGAACTGAGTTATTGTTAAATACTGTTGCCAGAGTGAGATCGCGTCCCAATCGTAAACTAGCGATCGCTGGGTTTATTCCTACTATGTATGATGGTCGTAATATTCAGGATGCCCGAACTTTAGAAGCTATCCAACAACAATTAGCAGCAGTGGGTGTGGTTTACCCAGCTATTCCTCGTTCTACAGCTTTTGCTGACGCATCCGAAGATCATGTACCTTTGGCAGTCTATAATCCCAGACACCCTGCTGTGCCTATTCTCAAGAAAATTGCACAAGGTTTAGAAAAATTATGAATAGTAGGCGCGATCGCCCATATCAACAAATGAAACCCTTGGATATCCTGTTTGGGGAATCTCAATCTGTAGCTGAAATAGTTGCTATTGAATCAATTTGTCTCCCACCGCAGCAACCAAGGCGTTACTTCGACCCACAAGCAATGCAGGAATTAGTAGAGTCCGTGCGGCAACATGGGATTCTACAACCACTGCTGGTGCGTTCTCGTCCAGATAATAAACATGAACTGGTAGC
Organism: Sphaerospermopsis sp. FACHB-1094; assembly: GCF_014696195.1. Classification (NCBI taxonomy): domain Bacteria; kingdom Bacillati; phylum Cyanobacteriota; class Cyanophyceae; order Nostocales; family Aphanizomenonaceae; genus Sphaerospermopsis; species Sphaerospermopsis sp. FACHB-1094. Next base: position 14,646 of record NZ_JACJPT010000107.1, read on the forward strand.
CGGAGAAAGACGTTATCGAGCAGCAACAGAAGTTGGTCTGGCTGAAGTGCCAGTTGTAATTCGAGAACTCACCGATGAAGAAGCTATGCAGCTTTCTTTAATTGAGAACCTCTGCCGTGAGGATTTGAACCCAGTTGAGGAAACTGAGGGCATCTTGCAACTTTTAGCAATTCGTTTAGGGAGTGAAGTTGCCGATATTACTCCTTTGTTGTATAAAATGAAAAATGCAGCAGACAAGCAAGATGAGTCTAGGCATAACGTTATGCCTAACCCAGAAGCTCAGGTAGTAGAAGAAGTGTTTACCAGCTTGGGGTTAATGACTTGGGAATCCTTTGTCAAAAATCGTCTGCCATTATTAAACTTGTCGGAGGATGTGTTAACAGCACTGCGTGAAGGAAAAATTGCTTACACAAAAGCGAAAGTGATAGCTCGAATTAAAGACGAGACTGCACGCCAAGAATTACTAGCAGTAGCAATTGCTGAAAACTTGTCTCTATCTCAAATTCAGTCACGGATTAAAGCTATACAACCCCCTTCTGATCCTGATCAACGTAAAGAGCGGATAGAAGGAACAATGAAGCGAGTGAAACAGGCAAAGGTTTGGGAAGACCAGCAAAAATGGAGTCGTTTAGAAACACTCTTAGCACAAATAGAAGAATTGCTTGGTGAAGAATAATCTTGAACTTATCCCACTAATCCAAAAATGCCTATTTTTTCAATTTAGGTGTGTTGTCAAATCTTGATCAGGACTTACGCAAAATATCCCTCAAACCCTCATTCCTCCGCGTTCTACGTGCCTCTGTGGTTTGTTTATTCCATAGCTCGTGCGTAAGTCCTATTGATTTTTCGTTTTTGATGTGCAAAAAAATAAAGATTTTTACCGCAAATCAGATTAGTGGGATAGATTCTTGTAACTTAAAAGCCGATAGCAATAAAAACATAACCGGCATCACTATAACTACCAAGCTCTTAGTGTGAACTAAAACGACTCTTAGATCATACTTTTACAAGTTTTCCGGTAGGCGTAAAAGGGTAGCCACCAAGGGGTAGAGTCGAGGGGAATGCCCTAAAACGAGCGTGTTTTAAAACCTGAGATATAAGCGACTCGTGCAGTTTGGCGAGTTTACCTGGTTATGTCAAATTTGCTGAATACCGTTCAATGTAGAAAACTAATTTAAATTTCATCATCATGAGTACATGGTTTGATACAGCACGACTGGGGATGTTTATTCATTGGGGTCATAGTTCCCAACAGGGACGTGAGTTATCTTGGCCTATGGTTGGAGGTGTATTCAGTCTTCCTTTCTGCAAAGATATTCCGGTTGAAAAATATTACCGTACAGTCAATACTTTCAATCCTCAAGATTACAATCCTCAAGAATGGGCATATTTAGCAAAAAATTTAGGAGTAGAGTATGCCATATTAACTACCAAGCATCATGATGGTTTTGCTCTATTCCATAGCCAAGAATCAGATTTTTCCATTGCATCTACACCTTATAAAAAAGATATTGTCCGTGAATATATTGAAGCTATGCGCTCTGTAGGATTGCGTATTGGGCTTTATTTTTCGCTTTCAGACTGGCATCACCCTGATTATCCGGCTTTTACGGAAGCTGATAAACCTTATCGGTTTGAGCAACTGCCTCAACCCACACAGCAACAGTGGGAGCGATATATTCAGTTTATGTTTAATCAAATCCGAGAATTATTGACCAACTATGGTCAAATTGACATCTTATGGTTTGATGGGAGTTGGGAAAGAACCCCAGAGCAATGGCAGGCTCAAGAATTGGCAAAAATGATTCGTGATTTACAACCCCATATTCTCATTAATGACCGCTTACCCAATTGTGGAGACTTTGCAACTCCTGAGCAATTTATTCCCCCCCAAGCTCCGGCTCATCTGTGGGAAACCTGTTTGACTATTAACGAGAGTTGGGGATATAACCCAGATGATCATCACTTCAAATCCTCTCGGCAACTGATTCATACATTGTGCGAAGTGGCAGCTAAAGGCGGTAAACTGTTACTGAATATTAGTCCAATGGGCAATGGACAAATTCCACCTGAGCAGTTAGAGCGTCTAAAAGATATAGCTGAATGGATGTCTCAGCATTCTGAAAGTATACTCGATACAACACCTGGACTAGAACCTTGGCAATTTTATGGTCCTTCTACCTGTAAGGGCGAGCGTATTTATCTACACCTATTAATGAAACCTTACGAGACAATATCGGTTAGAGGTGTGCCAATAAAACGAGTGAAATCAGTATCTATTCTTGCTGACGGTACACCACTTACCTATACAAGTCGCTGTGCAATTATGGATTCTCTTTTTAATTTCGACCCACTGGGTGAATTAACAATTTGTGTACCTGAATCAGTCATCAATTCTTTCGCTACAGTGATTGTTATTGATATCAACTCCTCTTTAACCTAAAAGGTAGTCCAGTAGTCCACCACTCCACGGGTGTCTCAAGGATGCAGAATTTCTTTAAGTCTGCGCTCTTTCCTGGGCAATGAAAAGGTATTGTCAATAATCAACGAATTGCACTTCCATAATTTATGTGATTGGGTGGTAGAGTCCATCTTTGCTGTGACTTGAAGAAGATTTTGGACAGGTTGTCCAACTTTACGTTTCAAAAATGGATGTCCAACTTCTCCTTCTAAAAACGTCCAAAAAATAGGCTTCTGCTGTTTTAGCTAAAATTCAGTTAGGGTATATATAGGTGTTTTATAGGGGCTAGGTATACCCCAACGAGAAATTTGAGAATTATGACTATTCCCTTTAGCCCTTAAATATCACCTACATAGGGTATAGATAGGTAACACTTAGGGTATCTTGTGCTGAATAAAATCAATTTGGGGTATATGTAGGGGTTACTTAAGGGATAAATATACCCTAAGAAGAAATTAGAAAATAATTGAACATTTAGCACCTATATAGGGTATATATAGGTGATGCTTAGGGTATTTTTGTGCCACCCTTTTTTGTATCCCACTTGACCCCCATGTCCAACATTCACGCCTTGCAAAAAATTTTTCCAGCAGGATTCGATAATGGTTACGGTAGTCTGAAACTTTTCGTCGATGGATTTGAAGTTGTTCGTATCCCCAGTTATTTGAGGGGGCGACAAAGGAGCTAAAGAGGTTGCTGGATAAGCATTACAGCCCTCAAACCCTGCTGATAAAATGGCATCTTATTGCGAACAGATGCCATCAT
>NZ_JACJPT010000108.1:0-17772 GCF_014696195.1 Sphaerospermopsis sp. FACHB-1094
GTTAGAGGCTGATAAACAGGAAAAAAGTGCAAGGGTTTTGAAGGGTATACCGGAAAAAGTGTGCATTTTTTGGGATTTCAAGAGATGGCAAAGAAATTTTCCAATCTCCTCCTGACTCCTGACTCCTGACTCCTGACTCCTGACTCCTATGCCCTCACGGAAAGACTTTCTCAGCAACCCCTAATTACCAATTACCAATTACCAATTACCAATTACCAATTACCCATTACCCATAATTAGTTAGCAGTAATATTGATAACATAGTTATTGAGATAATATGAAGTCTTTTAAATCTTTAGTTGCAGTTTTAGGTACCGGTGCGGTTCTGAGTTTGCTAATCAATCATCAACCTGCACAAGCTCAAGTAGCTTATGGTAGTTATGTGGGTATTGGTCCTACAATTGGGTTAACTGACGACGATACCCAACTGGGTGGAGTTTTGGCTTTTCGTTACAAATTATTAGAAACACCCGTATCTTTCCGCGCTCAAGCTTTAATTGGTCAAGGTACAGCAATTGTACCTACAGTTTCTTATGATGTTCCCCTCAATTGGCAAACTGATGTTTATTTAGGTGCGGGAATGGTTTTAACTAGTGGTGATACTGCTTCCCCTGTAGGTAATAAAATTAGTTTTGCTTTGCAACCAGGTATTGATTATGTTGTCCCTAATAGTAAGACTGTGATTTTTGGTAATGCTATTATTGCTTTTGATGCTTACCGCAATAGTGGAGGTACGGCTTTATCTTTACAGGGTGGTGTGGGTTTGAGATTTTAAATCAATAAAACCTAATATTTATTCCGTAAAAGAGCAAAATTACGGGAGTTAGTAGGAAACTTTACCCTTGTGCGACTGACTCCGTGAACTCAGGTGGGGTTTTCGTGGTGATGACTGGCGATCGCCTACAATGTGAGTTTTGCCATCATTACTGTACACCCACAGTTCGCCCTCCAGAACCAAAGACAATTGGAGTCTCTGGTGTTTGCGGTTCCCAACCCACATCAAATCCGGCTTTCCAGGCGATTTCTCTGGCTTGACGGAAAGTAGCAAAACTATCAGGTCTTACTAAAAATGCCACATAATCTTGATCGGTTTCCAACTTAGATAAAATATTTTTATATTCAGAATTACTGCGATTCAATTCTATACCTGATTCCCCATTATTGGATGATTTTGGATTATATCGCCATGAAAGAGATTTTAAATCTACTAATTCAATTTCATAATATTTTGTCTCTGCTCGGAAATCCTTAATTTGTTGTACTTGGGTTTCTACGCAATTTTGATATTCTTTAAATTCATACAAATAACTATCAACTAACCCTGGAATATAACTTGGTCTAACACAGTTTGGTAAATTTCCGACTAAATCTTTAATTTGCTGACTCACTGATTTGTTGTCTAAATGAATTACCCGATTACCACTAATTTCAAAGAAATTCACTTGTTTATCAGTTTCTTTGGCTAATGGAGTTCTGACTATTGTACTCGATTGTACTGCAACCAATGTAATAAACAGACTAATGAACATTAACACCCCAACAGTGTTAGTTAAGATGTCCAAAAAAGAATCTAGATTTTGTTGGGGATGCTGGGATGTAAAATAACGTTTTCTTCTCATATATACACCATTAAATTATATCAGATATTTCCTTCAATTTTCAGAGTCCATCCTTCATCAATGGGTTCATAACCAATATCAATACCCTCAGATTCAATTAATGCCCTAACCTGATCAAATACTTCAATTCCATCGGGTCTGATGGCTACAATCAAATATTGTGTATCTCTGTTAACTTTGACTTCTTCTAGTAATGTTTGTAGTGGAGAATAAGAAAGATTAAGGGCTGTTAAACTCACAAATTCTTCACCAGGATGAATAATAATCCCATCACTACGACACTCAATATAACGGGGTTGTTTATTCTGATTTTGTCCATTTTCAGTTCTGGCAACAATTGTAACTTGTCTTTGATTACTGAATGTTTGCGCCATTAAGACAATAATCAATAAAATTAGCACCCCAATAGTACAAGCCAAAACTGATAAAAATGGAAATAATTCAATTTCAGTTACAGAGCGTTTGGTAATCCGTTTAGGCATAAATTTGTTTAGGCATAAATTTGTCTTATCAGCGTTTTTCGTCAGATTCCACTAAAGTAATACGACGTGGTTTATTTAGGTTTTCCAAAACTGGTTTTAATAATGCTAAATTAATGCGAACTTCTCCTAATACTTGTTCTAATTGTGCGGTTTTTTCTAACGTTTGGAAACTCTGTTCTAAACTGCGTTGTAGTTCTACAATCTTGGTGATTTGAGCAGCACAGTTTTCTAAAGCAGCAATGCGACTATCTAAAGATGTAGCAGCTTTCTGGAGTCCTTCAGAAATTTGCTCTGTATGTATGTTAAAATCATGATTAATATTTTGGTAATTTTCTTGAATCGTCGTATTAATTTGTTTCATTTCTTCAACAATTTCTTGACTTGATTCTTGACTTGATTGTTGTTGTTGAGTTAGAGTAGTAATGAAATTTTCTCTATCTTTTACAGCCATTTGATTAATGTAATTCATTTTCTGTATGAGTTTATTGGTTGCTTCTTGGATTTTACCAACCTCACTTAAAAACCCCTGAGCCAAAGCATCGGCGGCTTGTTGAGCGTATTCTTGGGCTGGTTTAATCAAAACTTCTGGTGAGGGAAGATGTTTTTGGAATGCCTGGGAAATGGCATTATCAACAATGGTTCTATCTAAACTTTCTGCGGCTTTGAGACGGGGTAAAAGTCTGTCATTAATATAAATATCAATTGCCAATAATAACCGGGATTCCTGTCTTTCGACTAACACCAAAGGAATCATCACCAAAACACTAACGAATAAAGCTAATAATGTCGTGTCAAAGGCTACGGCTAATCCACTGGTGACAGTACCAATACCTTGTTTAATTTGTTCGATATCACTAGACTGTTGTAAGAAGCCACTAAAACCATTGACAGCACCACTAATACCAACAACTGTACCGATGAATCCTAAGAGGGGAATTGCCCAAACTAAAATCCGGGCTACGGAATAGGAAGTTTCTGTTGTGCTGCTATAAAATGCTGAGTCTTCCATTGCAAATTCAGTAGCAGATTGTTTATTTCCAGAAGCTATATAAGCGGCAATCACCCGACTACAACGACGGGCTAATAAACTTTTTTCCTGAGATAACATTTGTTGTAGTTTTTCTAGTTGAATAGATGTGGGATTATCAAATGTAATATTTTCCGGCAATAAATCTTTTCTAAATGCCCTGGATTCACTTTGGATTTTACCATATTTCAACACAGTGATAGTGATTACCATACCCCCAAAGAATATGGCGAGAATTTGGGTGAATCCCCTCTCATATAATAATGTTCCTAGAAATGTGCTTTTAATAGGTAACACCGCAGCATAGATACCAAAGGTAACGATTAGTCCTAAAATGAGGATAAACCAAATTTGGATGTCTAATTCTTGACGGTCTGATTTATGGGCAAAGTTTAAGGATTTAGCAGTCATAATTTAGTGTGATTTTGGTTTGATTGATAATGGTGTTCACATGGCTTAGTACGTTAGACATCTCCAGAAAAGAAATTATGGAACTTATTTATCGGGGCAAGGGCGAAGCTTATGGGATATCTAGATGTCTGATTTTTCCGTTAAATTATCGCCCTGTAAGGGCGAAGCATTCGGAAAATATCCTTTGGTGAATACCGATCATTAATCGCTCGAATGCTTCGCCCCTACTTCGTCCCTACATCTTTTTCGGAGAAGTCTATTATTAACTTGCATCTTCTAAGTATTGCAGTCCCCATTGATACAAAGAACGCATTAATAAGTTATGAAAATTGGGGGGAGTGCTAATTTCTTTGAGTAGTTCCATCATCAGGTTTTTAATGATTTCTGGGGTTTCTGGGTATTTCACAGGGAAGTCATTATTAGCCCAAATAGCACGGATTTTTCTTGGTGTGATAGATTCACCTTTATGAATAATTAAATTACGATTTTGGCGAATATCGTACAATACTTTAGACCATTTACTATCTTGACTATATCGTTTATACTGACACCACCCTTGCATTAATTCCGCTAAAGTCGGTTCATCTTTATCTTTGGGTATCCAACCTTTGGTATACCATGTTTGATTGATGGATTGCAGATACAATAATTTTTCTAAAATCTGCACAAACTGGATAAATGCTGTGGTATAGTTTTCCCTGTTTAATGTTAATTCTAATATCAGGGTAGACTCCCATAAATTAGTAATTTTGTCATTTTGCAGTTTTTGAAGTCTGACTTTCCATGTTTCGATTTGTTCAGCATCTACTAATTTTGATACATCCTTAGAACCCACCCAATCTTTGAGGTTTTGATAAAATTCTTTGCTGGATTCTCCGTTACTATATTTTGCTAAAAACCCTGCTAATTTAGATAATGCTGAATGCCGATTTTGATGAACTGCTAACCAAATTTGTGCTTCTGAAAAATCTCCTCGTTCCCAAGCAGAAATAATGCGTAGTTTTTCCAAAGACCAGAAATATTCCCCCATTGGAATTAACTGAAAACTTTGGGAATGATTAGCGGTTTTTAAACCATTATCTAACTGACTAAAAAACTCCAGTGGTTCATCAGGACTAGCATTATATACTTTACACTGACGTACCAAAGCAGCCGCACAAATTTCTACACAGGATGCCACTGCTGGCGCACAACCTTTATTTTGTATCCACAGTGTAAACTCTTCGTTCTTTTGGGGATAAAAAGCATCCAGGGCTTCTTTTAATACTAACTGTTCTAATTCTTCGCGAATTGCTAAAGTATCGTTAGCGTTGATTTTGGGAGCATGAACATCAACTCGGATATCAGGGAATAAACTTTTAATCTTGCCTTTGATTAATTCCGCTAAATATAATGTATCCAGCCGCCGATAAAACCAAGATACATCCTCTGGTTGGTCAGTTGCCCATAGTATAATATGTTTTAACCCCTGGGTGACTGCGGTTTCAATTATAATTTTATCTAACAATAATTCAACATTACTAAAATCCCCACCGAGCCATTCTTGACAGTGATCATAATATCGTTTACCCAAATCCCGACCACTCCAAGGATAGGTTTTATCACCTTCTTGATGATTACCCCGTTCAATTCCTAATTCTTGATATAATTCATTGACATGAGCAGGATACCCAATGTTACCATCTGCACCAAAGGAACGAATGATACCATCTTGACAACGCCAGCCTATTTGTCGTGTTCCTACGGTGATTATTAGAGTGCTAACTTTATCTGTGTTATTTGTTGTTTTCATAGAGGGAAAATTTGCAGTTTATTTTGTAATGTTTCTAAATATTTTCGGCGTGGATTTTCATTAGCACCAAATACAGTTACTACTTGGTAATCACCTAAATCTGCAATCCAGATAGGGGAAGGAATAACCCGATTACCTTGAGTTTTTCCGCAAAGATTACCGTCATAATTATTATTAAATTTTAGCTCATCACTATGTAAAACTGATAGGGCATAAGATTTACCGAATTGTTCATCTCCAGAACATACAAAGATACGACAATTTGCGTCTATTGCTTCTGTCCATTGGTTATTTCTAACTATTCCACAAGTTCTTAATTGTCGAGAATTAAAATTAACACCTAACGCTTGTAATGCTTCATAAAAATTCCTGATTTTAGTTTTGAATAATTCTTGAAACTGTCTAGTATTATCTGGTAATTTCCAAAAATTATTATCACTTTCAGTAATTAAATTACAGCCTAAATTACAGCCACGATACCAAGGTGGACGGGGAGGATTACGATCTTTTCTAGAATATAATGGTCTTCTTGCACCTTGACCAATACCACCTAAATGAAACATTAACCAGGTGAGATTTTTGATTAGTTTCTCTAAGTTCTGTTTTTGAGATTGGGGAATTTCCGGTGAATAGTTTAATGTGAGTATTCCCGATTGTTCACCAAAATCATCATTTCGATTTGCAGCATTATCTCTAATAGTTTTTCCTTCTAATACTCTAACCATTAACCAGCCAAATTGTTTACTTGGGTTAATACCACCAAAGATATTATTTTCCCATTCCTGCACTTGACCAGGTTCTAAAATTCCTAATGCAAAAGTTCTAAACCAATAGCGTAACATTGATTTAAAGGCCACAGGTCGAACTTCTGGATTAGAAATAGTATCTGGTTTTAATTTTCCTTGGCTAAGTCTAAAATTACCATCTCTGTCTTTTTGGTAAGGTTGTTTAATATCTTTTAATTTTTGACGACCATGAATTAACTGGCCTTCTATAACAAATTCAACTCTAAAAAATTCATGATTTTTCTCAAGTTTCCCTGCGGGATTTAATTGACCATAACCAGTATTAATTTGAGAACCTACACCAGCTTGTAAACCTTTGATTAACCACTGTTTGACTTTTTCTAATATATCGTTATCCTGGCAGTTACTAGCTAATCGTAACCCAATCAGAAACATGGGTTTTTCTAAACTGAAAAACGGGTTAGGATTGGGGCTATATTTAGGTGTATTATTGTCCCATTGCCAAATATTATTAGCCATATCTACAGCTAATACATTTTGATTTTGATTTGGTAAAGGATAAGCGTCTAAAAATACAACTTTACCAGCTTGTTCTTTTTTATTATTAGTTTCTACTGAACCAAACCAAGCAGCAATTTGTTTTTCTGCATTTTTCCAGTCAATATTTTGTTGTGCCATGATTTCCCGGATAGCCTGGGTTCTGGCTACACCGCGCAAAGTGCTAGAGGGAATATAAGGAATACCCAAAGCATCAAAAGCAGGTAATAAAATACTTTCTGGTCCTCTATGTCCTCCTACTCTAATGCGCCAAGGACATTGGACTTTAAAACTTTTTTGGGCTATTAATTCAGTACGTTTTGTTAGTTGTTGCAATCGCTGAAAATATTTTGACCCCTGTTCTGCCATTTGTAATATTTGTACTTTGGTAGAGTCCTTATAGTCACTATCGGGCGATCGCATCCACCGCAGATATTCTACAAAACTAGCTTCTGGATCGGGTTTGGGTTCATTGTCTGCATTTAACCAGGGAGAGGGTGTAGCGGGTTGATGACCGCCACTGTGTCCCCCGTGACTACTGGAACTACCACCACCACGACCACCATGACCACTAACGGGAACATTAATTACTTTTCTAGGTGGATTCATATTTGTAGATGGTTGAGGTTTTTTAGGTTGATTAGGTCTTTCAAATACCATTACTTTTAGTCTCCCTTAATATCCCAATAAATAGCAGTAGCCCAAAAACTAAATTCCTGTGCCAAAGCTAATCCCAAACCTGTGATACCTAAATATTCATCTGTACCCAGGGTTTTCAAGGTTTCTAAACCTTGTTGTCCAGATAAATTTTGTTTTCCTGATACTTCTTGTAAGCATTCAAAGAATTTCTGCACTACTTGTCTTTTACCCATCATGCCATCAGGTAATGCCATTTCTTCAGCTTTTAATCGCATCATTCCCCAAGTGGAAAGATAGGTATAAAGTTCCACTGCTTGACTTTTTTGTTGTTTCAAACGAGTGTCATCTTGATTGGGTAAATTCTTTAAATGATTTAAAGCATCGTAAATTGGTATAGCAATTGTTCTAGGGTCAAATGTCATATTAATTTCCTTTTTCTGACTACACTTTTACAGGCTATAAAATTATTGTTTTCATCCTGTAAATCCTGTACTTCGACTTACTTCGACTGCGCCCTTCGACTGCGCCCTTCGACACCGCCCTTCGACACCGCCCTTCGACACCGCCCTTCGACACCGCTCAGGACAGGCTCAGGACAGGCTCAGTACAAGTCGCTCAGTAACCGTAAGTCCTGATTCTGAAAAATTTTCTAATTCTCTTGAGAAGTTGACATCCATTGTTGAACAAATCCCCGTCCTAAACTTTCTTGTCCTCCAATTTGTAAAATTTCATTGGCTGCTAATAAATTTTTCAAATCATCGTAAGATTTTTGTGATTTTCCATTAGCTTGTGATGTAATTCCCCAAGGTAAATACATTAATGTATCTGGTGGAATTGCTTCCTCATAACGGAAACCACCGTTTACAGATTTATGTTCATCGAGTTTAATTTTTACTTGTCGCCATAAACTCATTTGAATTAATGTAGCACAATGTTTATCAGGTAATACTAATAAACGTTTTATTGAATCTGTTGCTGATGATTTGGGTACAAATTCTTTTGAGTTTTGCCAAGGTTGTAATTGTGCAGAGTTGATAATTGCATCTTTGAGATAAACCGCAGCATTATTATTAAAGTTACAACTATATTCAGGAGGTATGGATAATTTACCACCTTGTAAACGTTGCCAACGTTGTAATAAAAGAGGACAACTAACCCAAACTACACTATGACTTAATGACGGAACTGGCAACCATAATATAGAAGCATCACCAATCCAAATATCACCCTGTTCTAATTGTCCATCTTCTAAATCATTACCAAATAGCTGATATTTTGTGTTTTTATCTGTAGCCAATGAACGCACTTTACCCCGCACTGTACTAGAAGGAATGTAGGGTAAATTAGTATGAGATTCACGGGCAATTCCTAATAAGTTACCCTCTTGGGTTGTACCACCTGTATGTAATGGTGAAAGCAGATATAAATAAATGTATTCCATCGTTATTTTTCCTAATTTCCTTGATATTTAATCCACAACATTTCTGAGTAACCCAGTTTTCGCCAGTTATTAACACGATTATCTTTATTAGATCCATTCCTTTCTACTTTTTCTTGATCCTGAAACAACCCTTGAGGTTTATTCAAATAGTACAAACTCCCCGGTGGTGCTGCAAATACTTGGGGTGCAGGAATGCTTTTTGTGATGCTTTTTGTAGTGCTTTTTGTATTGTCTTCTTTCTCCCTAATTCTACAACTAATCGGTACAGCTTTATCTGTGGACATACTCACAAAATTACCGTCTTTGATTTTCCACTCCCAAGGATAAGGACGACATAAATTTGCCCGTTGTTCAGGATTATATTTATGTGGTCTTTCAAAAACTCCAGGAGTAACTAAATAGGCTATTGCTTTACCATCATGTTGAAAATTATCATCGGATAGTTGTTGTAACTCTTGCCATTGTTCCCCCAATTCTGGACAAGATTCTACAATTACCCTGTGTCCTTCTCCTCCTAATCTGATTGTAGCAGGTGTTTCAATTTCTTTGTTGATTCCGATTGTCAAACTCCAACCTTGATATAATCTAATAGCGTTTTCTACAAAGTAACCATCGGCATCTTTAACTTGTTTTGTTCCGGGTTCAATGCTATTATGAGAACGGGTTTCTATGGTGTATGGTTTATCTTCATGTCTACCTTCAATGGCTTGCCAATTTTCCTTATTAATTCTACCAGATTCTAAATATTCTTTGACAACTTCATAAGGTAAATATTGCCTAAATTCAGGGCTTTGCTCTTTACCTGAATTATAGTTTTCTTCTTCCTCCTCATCTTTGCTATTATAGGATTTTACCAATGGACAAGGTTGAGTTTTATCCCAGAGAGCATTATTGATATAAGATTCTTTTGCCCACACTAAAGGTACAAGGTCTATAGAACCCGCAAACCCCAACGGACGGGGTAAATATAAGGTGTTTTCATAACTCAAAAATGGACCAGTAATATCAAATTCACCACCTCCCAACAACCCCCGCAATGCCCCGGCAATAGTATGACCATTGGGAGGAAACACACTACCCGCCCACGCCCTTTCTTGTGGTGAAAATGGTTTAGCATCCCTTAACATTAAAATATTCAACGGTGTCAGTTTGTACCAGTGCATTAATTATCACCTCCTAGTTTGATGTGACGGTTGCGTTTAACGAAAGCCGCAAGTTTGAGCCAATTTTGAATTTCGCTGTCCAAGTCTTCAGTTTGGGTAGTGATAAACAATGCTTTGAGGAAGTCTGCAAGGGCTTCTTGAAATTGCTTTTTGTTGTCTTTGTTTTCTTGGAATTGGTCACGGCGATCGCAAAACAATCTAGTCCAGGGTATTATGGCCTCCTGACTCGGTGCTGGGTGCTGACTCCACAGACTCGCTGCTTGTTCAAATATCGCACTTTCTAAATCCTGTTGAATTAATTGTTGCCACTGATAGAAAACATCAAATTTAGCGGTGGATTTCAGGGTGTTACCGTTTCCGTATATTACCCGCACTTGTACAGCGTCTTTTGCTTTTTTTTCACCATTGTTATCAATATAAACATGATCTTTGGCTTTTTTTTCAGCTTCCCAGAGACTTTCGAGGGCGATCGCCAACGGTACTGAGTGATGAGCAATTACGATACCAAAGCTGATGGTGGCTGCGCTGCCCATTGTGAATAGGGGGCGGTCATGGATACCCTTGGGTAGTGTGGAGTAATCCCTCCATTTCCAATAATCACCCTCATTACTAAACTGATCACGGGGATCTTTTGCACCTTTAAAACATTGGCGGATATCCCATAACCATTTATCCCATTCCCACAGATTCGTATAAGCTAAAACATCATCACCACCACCATAAATTAATCTACCAGCGTAACGGGTTTGAGTGAGGTAAGGAACAAGTTGATTAGAGAAGTCTAATAATGCTCGACTTAATGCGCTGTGGGTACTTGGTCCCATTCTTTTGGTGAGTTTTAAGAACTCTGGAAAATGTGTTAGTGGTCTTTCTGCTGTGGCAACTTTTTCAGCAAAACCATCGGGAATATATTTGCTATAGGGTTTCATTTTTGCACCCTTTAGCCATTCACTCATACTATCACCATCACCTGCGGCTAATACATACCAATCTGATGGGTTGTTACTGGGATAATATTTAGTAAGTATCTTTTGAATTTCCTCACGATAATCACGTTTTTTGGCAAGGATTTCTTTTCTGATTACCTCTTTATTTTCTTCATTAGCTTTATCTAATTGTACTTGTAATATGTTTAATTCTGGAGTTTGTAAATCTTCTACTAACCAACCAGCATTTAATAAGCGACAATGATATTCTTGCAAATGATGATGATTAATATTTGGATTATCTATCCAGGGAATACCCCATTTCTCAGACATTTCATCAATTATGGTTTTAACACTAAGAAATTTTGCTAATATTTCTTGACAGACATGATCAAAATTTTCTTGATGCTTATGATTTTCTGCATTACATTTTAAATATCCAGCAACCCCAGAAGTTAAATCTGGATAAGATGCTGCAATATCTTTTTCTGGGATTCCCAACAAGTGAGGTAATACTTTATGTAACCCCCGCTTTAATACTTCCGTTGCATTTAGTTGTTCTGTACCATCAAAAAACCCTGCATCATGTTTTCCCCATAATTCCTTAGTATCACCTTCTGTTATCCAATCTTTTTTGGCTTTATCCTTAATACCAGGATTCACCACCGGACCAATACCAGAAATTGTCGAACGTGGTCCAAAAGCTGTGGGGAGTTCCCAGTTTCTCGCGTTTTTTACTGATGCTAAACTAGCACGGGTAGCATCGAATATATAACCCCACCATGAACCTATGTTAGCACTAAATCCCCTTTTATATATCTGTTGACGAACTTCATAAGACTCTTGTAATAAATCTTTTTCTTCTTCCTTAAACAGCCGATTATTATTGTTGATTAAGTTGTAAGTTTCATTTTGTGCTGTTGACCAGCTTTCAAATTCTTGATTCTTATTTTTGTTAGCAGAAAATTTAAATTCTGTTCCTGATTTACCTATGGGTAATGCTGTCCAATAAGTTTGCCACTGGGATTTTAACCATCCTTTCCATGTGATATGATTGGGGTTCAAACCTGGCATCCAATGACGTTTATCATGCAATTCTTTGAATACTAAATCACCAACTTCTAACCATGCTTCTAACAGGGTTTGCTGGGCTGTCTGCATGGCAGCTTGTACTTTGCCTTCTGGTAATACCAATACTATAACGTTAGGAAACCCTGCGGTTAATAATGATTCTGGTGATGGTTGGTTTATATATGGTGCAAAGTCTCGATATTGTTGCAATAACCAATAATCAATTAATGGTTGATCATATAAACTGGGATACATTAATGTATCCGGTCCATATTGATTGGCGAGTTTCCAACAAACTTTAGCTGATAGATAATGTAATAACCAAGAACCCGCCCAAAAATCGCGCATTTTGCGACTAGATTTAATTAGTTCCTGTACTGGACTAAAACTAAATACCGCTAAATAAGGATGAGAAACAGCTTTACCTCTTGGCCAATTTTTGACTTCATCTAATGTTAAATCATATCCAGCAAACCCACCAGCTAATGCTGCGGTCATACTAACATGACTCCAAATTGAAGCATCAGGAATCCTGGTTTCTGCCGGCATTAACATTAATGAATTATCTTTATCAAATATATCACAGGTTACTTTAGGTAAACAACGCCATAGCCACCAATATAATTCTTTAATTTTAGGAATGTTGTTTTCAATATCTTCTTGAAATTTCTGTGGTGCTGTTTCTAGTATTTCTAATAATCTTTCTTCTTTTTCAAATAAAAACTTTGCACGGTTATCTTTGATTAATTCCTGATGGAACTTAACTTTAAAATCCTGGTTTTCCCCAGATAGTAAATGTCTAATCTCTAATCCCTTTTCAGGGTTGTTACCCTCTGCATAGTTGATAAATTCTGTAGTCCCACCAATGGCGGATCTATCACTCGCTGAAGCAACATGATCTGCTAACAGTATGTTTGCTAATGCCTTACCACGGGAATCTTCGGGGGTTTTGTCAATTTCTACCCAAGGCTGCATTACTTTTAGCTTTTTATAGAAGCTATTTTTACCCCGTCCGCTATTGTTATGTAATGCCTTTAGTATAGGGTCATGCAGTAACCCCCAAATCTTAGCTCGCCAATATTCTGCTGTCATCGGTGATTCCCCTGTGTAGCCAATATTTATATTGTAATGACGGGATTTAGTATTTGTCTATTGATTGACAATATTTAATTTTCAATATAAATCACCTTGAAATCCTTTGTGTATAAGGCTTTGAGGTGTTTATTTAGTTTAATTAAAAATATTGTTTATTTTTTGACATTAATTGCAAATTGTGTATTTTTATGCCGATTTGTTGATACTCAAATGTTATTAAGTAGGGGTTCAGCAGTGCTAAACCCCTACGGTAATTGGTTATGTAGTTAATATCCCCAGCGAGTGGGGACGGACCATTTTAGACTTTTTACCCAGTGTACGTTTTACTAAGTTTCCATTCAATTAATGTCCCCAGCGAGTGGGGACCTACTAAACTCTCAAGGAATTGAAACTTGGGTGACTGTTTCCATTCAATTAATGTCCCCAGCGAGTGGGGACTGCTTACGTGCAGCACAAAATAGCAAGCAATAACCAGAAAGTTTCCATTCAATTAATGTCCCCAGCGAGTGGGGACTTGTAGATGAAAACGACTACTATTCCACTGCTCCCGAAGTGTTTCCATTCAATTAATGTCCCCAGCGAGTGGGGACCACGCTGAGTTATACGAAACCATCCCGCTAGATGAGTTTCCATTCAATTAATGTCCCCAGCGAGTGGGGACTGCAACTCCTACTGTGGAGCAGAAGCACGCCGAGCGTAGGTTTCCATTCAATTAATGTCCCCAGCGAGTGGGGACTTAACACAAGAACAATATGATGTTATTCGCGATAAGTTTCCATTCAATTAATGTCCCCAGCGAGTGGGGACAGAAGCGCATAAAAGAAGCGTTGCTTGATAGAGTTTCCATTCAATTAATGTCCCCAGCGAGTGGGGACTGATAAATCTAACAGTTTATTACACCGTAGAGCGGTTTCCATTCAATTAATGTCCCCAGCGAGTGGGGACAAATATGAAACTCCTGGAACGACACCAATATCAGCGTTTCCATTCAATTAATGTCCCCAGCGAGTGGGGACTCGTTCCCACAGGCGACAAACGAGAATTATTCACTTGTTTCCATTCAATTAATGTCCCCAGCGAGTGGGGACAAAACTCCTGATCTTTCTTCAATAGGATATCCAGTGTTGTTTCCATTCAATTAATGTCCCCAGCGAGTGGGGACTTAAACTAATCAACCATAACGTTGAAGGTGAGTTTTGTTTCCATTCAATTAATGTCCCCAGCGAGTGGGGACTGTAAAGCATCTAAGGCAGTAGAAATAACATCTCCTGTTTCCATTCAATTAATGTCCCCAGCGAGTGGGGACCCCTCCATTTTAAACCCAGACAGTGCAAGGAGTCCAGAGGCGGTTTCCGAAGGTCACGAAAAAAGGTGGACAGATTGCCTTCCCACAGCGTTCAAAAATCCCCATAACCCTTACCCAGCAAGCAACCGAAGCTCGCAACGGAATAATCAACATCTCAGCCATTTTACCTGACCTTCGGCTAACGCCGCGCCTCCCTAACAACTAGACAATAATCGAACTCGGCGTTTCAATCACTGGTATCCCCACTCCCCACGCTTCCACCTGAGAAAGAGTATGTCGAGACAAAGGATAAAACCTGACATTATCCTCCTCTAACTTAACAATCTTCCTTAACCGACGACGTAAATCATTGTACTTCTCTGTATTTAACTGACATTCAAACACAGAATACTGTACACGCTGTCCATATCCTTCCAATACATCAGCTATCTTTTTCCGTCGTTTATCATCAGGAATATCGTAAGCAATCACATACAAAAACATAACATAAACATCAGCAAAAATCAATCAATTCGATATGGTTTATAATCATGACTGGGATTATAAACAAATTGTTTAAAAGCCCTCACTTGCTGAGTCAATAAATCCCATTTTGGTTGTTTAATTCCCTCATCCGTTTGGATTTCTTCAGTCATCCTTTGCAAAAATCCCCGTAAAAACTTTTTCCTACCTGAATCATTCAAATAACACCCCCCATCTTTAAACTCAAAATCAGCTTGAACATCCATAATTTTGCGATTAATTAACCACATTACCAACGAATCTACCAACGGAGCGCGGAACTCCTCAATTAAATCAGAAGCCAAAGCCGCATGACCATCATTTGCCTGATGTAAACAAGCATAATAAGGGTCTAATCCTTGGATTTCAATTAATGCTAATAAATGATTCCAAAGCACCTGATAACCAAAACTTAACATAGCATTCACCGGGTTTCCTGGCGGACGACGACTACGACCGGAAAACACAAAATCAGGGTTAGTCAGACATTCACTAAAAGCCGAAAAATATTGAGCAGCACCCGCACCCTCAAACCCCATTAACCGTTCTAAATTATCCGCTTGTCCCGCTTGTTGAGCTAAATAATCTAAACTTTCTAAAACCCGTTCTAAAACCTCAGATTCTCTTTTTTTCTTCTGCCTCCTTAACAACACTCTACTATTTTTCAATTTACCTTTAACTATCGCCCTAGCAGTAATTAATCGGTCTATAGGAGATAATTGTTGTTGATAACGGGATAATTGTCGGTATCCTCTAGAAATTGGTAAAATTCTCCCATAGCAGTAACCCATTTTTGATAAATAAGCAATGGGAATATCACGCCATAAACAAGCACGAATTACTTGGGTGGTTATTTGAGAATAACCAAAAATCAAAATCTGTTCTAACAAAGGCAACTGTACTTCAATATAAACAGTATCACCTTGTTTAACAATCAAAGATTCCTTCTGTAAACAGACATAGCAATTCTGCTCAGAAACATAAAGAGTCTGCATATTAAATTAACGCCACCAACGTTGTAAATTAGATTTCTTTGTACGATGTTCACCTCCAGTACCAGATGTTAATTCTGCATTTTGTTCTGGTTCTAACCACAACACTATTCTATCCGCCATACTGGAAACCCAAAAAGTAGCAAAAGTCACTAACAGAGTATTCATAATTACTGCTGCCAAACCCAAAGGTGCAATTAGCAGAATAACCAGAGTAATAGTTCCATTAACAGTAGAGACAGAAACATTTCTAACAGTAGCGGAACGTCTGGAAATATACATGATGAATAAAAACCCGACACAAAAGTGATGATATTGACTACCATAACTTCAGAATCACTCAAAAACCAGGAAAAGAAGATAAACTGAATTATGATAATAATCGGCTACAAATCAAGATTTTCAACACTTACAGCTAAACTTTAAAAACTGTTTCAATATTTTCTTTTTGTACGTAGATTATTTTCCATAAATTACTAACAAAGTAATTATTTTGACAATGCCTAAAAAAACTACTCATCCTTACACAGAACGTTTAGCTTTTGAGCGTTTATTAGTGTTAATTGCTACCTTACTCAAATATCCAGGTGTGGGGAGTCCAGAATATGTAGAGTCTGGTGACAACAAAAATCATGATGCCATTAGTATAGTGAGAATATGTCTACAGCAATTAGCCCAGGAATTAAACATAGAATTACCAGATAATTATCCAGCAGTTGCCACATTACGCAAAGATTTAGAAACACTCAGACGTTACGGTATCCTGGATCAAAGAATGTATCGTTGGGGTTATTATTTAGGCAATGGTGCGCTGTCTACTGCTGAACTAAAGGTAGCATTTAACGCCTTGGCATCCCAGGCACAATATCAAGGTGATGCCCAAACAAGACGTATTTATGAAACCCTGAGTAAAAGACTGCGGGGTTTGGATATGGAACTCAAGGGAGAATTTTTTTATCCCACCCGTCAGCATTTGAATCGTGCCATAATTCACACAGACCCCGAAGAAATGGCCGCCAAGGGAGAAAACAGAGATACATTATTTCATCAATTACCATTATTAGAACAAGCTATAAGTCAAGGACAAGCTATAGAAATTTCGCGTACTAAAGATTTGTATGGTTCTAATCGTACTGGAAGGTTTCAAGTATTTCCTTTACAATTAATTTATCATGATATTGCCTGGTATTTATTGCATGAACTTTGTGAAAATGGACATTTGGTAATGGGGCGCATTAATCGCTTTAATAGTCATTGTTATCCTGTAAAAATACCAGCACGGGGATTAGAAAAACAAAGAGCAAGTTTAACGAAAGCCTATAAATTATTTGAAAATGGCTGGGGATTAAATTTAGGTGATTCAGAATCACAACAGTTAGAATTAACAGGAAATCTTCAATTTGTTAAGGTTAAAGTACGCTTTTATTATCCTATCTCCAATTTTATTTTAGAAGGAGAGCGTCGTCATTTAAACCAAAAAATTATACTAGGAGAAATTGACAAAAATAATGGAGAATACAAATTTATAGAATACCATGTAGAATTACCACCCCGTTCTTTAGGTGAGTTTATTCGTTGGGTTTATCGGTATATGGACAAAGCAGAAATATTGTCTCCACCTGAATTAAGAGAACAACATCGTCAAGCTACACAGACTTTATTTAATCGTTATTTTCACGAAGTTTAATTGCCTTATTTTTTTAAGATACCCAAGTATAACAGGACTTACGCAAAAGGGAACGAAAGTATTTAGGGTTTGCTGAATAAACCTAAAACCTTGATATATCAAAGGTTAGAGGCTGATAAACACAGAAATTAGTGCAAGGGTTTTGAAGGGTATACCGGAAAAAGTGTGCATTTTTTGGGATTTCAAGAGATGGCAAAGAAATTTTCCAATCTCCTCCTGACTCCTGACTCCTGACTGGGCGAAGCATTCGGAAAATAGCCTTTTCATAAAATTGATAATTTGTCGTCCGAATGCTTCGCCCCTACGACTCCTGACTCCTGACTCCTGACTCCTGACT
>NZ_JACJPT010000109.1:0-17708 GCF_014696195.1 Sphaerospermopsis sp. FACHB-1094
GCGTCTGGCTAAGGCGTGAAAGTCTACTGAGGGATAACTGCTCCCATGCTCCCGTTGAAGTAGAAAGTAAAGTCTAGTTTTGTCTAGGTTTTATATAGCAGATAGTTCGGATACTGCATCACTCAAGAGATATTAATAGTCAATTTACAACTGATAACTAAACTATTCTTTCCGGCTTTGCCATATCCCACATACCACCCCGCAAGCTATATAATAATGATTATCATTTTAGAAAAGCAGTAATTTTAAGGTTGTATGCTGTCTGCAAATTCAAATACTGATCAGTCATTAAATTTGGTTCAGCGTCCACGTCGTTTGCGACGGACCGAAACCCTACGGAACATGGTCAGAGAAACCACACTCACAGTAGATGACTTGATCTATCCCATGTTTGTGATGACTGGGGAAGGACAAAAAGTAGAAATTCCTTCCATGCCGGGATGTTATCGTTATTCTTTGGATCTGCTGTTAAAAGAAATTGCCGAAGTGTCACAATTGGGAATTGGTGCGATCGCTCTTTTTCCAGTTATCCCAGAACACCAAAAAGACGACACAGGAACAGAAAGCTACAACCCAGAAGGTCTAGTACAAACAACCGTCAAAGCTATCAAAAAAGCCGTTCCCGACATCATCGTTATTACCGATGTCGCCCTTGATCCCTTCACCACACACGGTCATGATGGTTTAGTAGATGAAAACGGTGTTATTTTGAATGACCCCACCGTAGAAGTGTTGGCAAAAATGGCACTTTCCCAAGCTCAAGCCGGCGCTGATTTTGTCGCTCCTTCTGACATGATGGATGGTAGAGTCGGGGCAATTCGTCAAGCTTTAGATGCAGAAGGTTATATCAATGTCGGTATTTTGGCATACTCGGCAAAATACGCATCAGCCTATTATGGACCATTCCGAGATGCTTTAGATTCCGCGCCGAAATTTGGCGATAAAAAAACCTATCAAATGGATGCTGCTAACGCTAAAGAAGCTTTAAAAGAAGTGGAGTTAGATATTGCGGAAGGTGCAGATATCGTCATGGTAAAACCTGCCCTAGCTTATCTAGATATTATCCATCAAGTCAAAATCAATACTAACTTACCAGTAGCAGCATACAACGTTAGCGGCGAGTACGCAATGATCAAAGCCGCAGCCGCTAATGGTTGGATAGATGAGAAAAAGGTAATTTTAGAAACCTTAACCAGTATGAAACGGGCTGGTGCAGATTTAATTTTAACTTACTTCGCCAAAGAAGTGGCTTTGATGTTGATGTAATTGGGGACTGGGGACTGGGTAATCAATTTTATTTTTCTCAATTACCATTTACCATTTACCAAATATGGATTATGACTAAAGTTACTGAAAAAATAGACTTAGCAATTATCGGTGCTGGACCTCATGCACTGACTTTAGTTGCCCATCTCTTGCAAAAACGCCAATCTATAAAAGGTAAATTCGCTGTATTTGATCCTAGTGGTTCATGGTTGAGTCGCTGGAAACAGCAATTTGCAGCTTTGGAAATTCCCCATTTGCGATCGCCAGCAGTGCATCATCCCCACCCTAACCCCTTTGCTTTAAGGAAATTTGCTGAATCTCGTTCTCTGGAACTCTTTCCCCCCTACGACTTACCCGGCACTCAACTATTTGCGGATTTTTGCCAGGATATCATCGCCGAACGACAGTTACAGGATCAGGTAATTCCTTTAGCTGTAACCAGCATTAAACCCCTTTCAGATCATTTGCGTCCTCAATTTCAATTAGGGCTGTCAGACGGAAAAACCGTAACTGCACGGAGGGTAGTGTTAGCAACCGGTAGCGGTAAAATTAACATCCCTGATTGGGTCAATCAAATTAAAACAGAGTATCCTCAAGATAGACTCAGCCATTCTCACACTGTAGATTTACGGAAATATCATAGTTTAGCAGGTCAAAGAGTTTTAATTGTCGGTGGTGGTTTGACAAGTGGACATTTAGCTGTAGGGGCTATTTCTCGTGGTGCAAAAGTCCATTTAATGCTGCGAAGACAATTATCAGAAAAACTATTTGACGCTGCACCAGGTTGGTTAGGACCCAAATATCTCAAAGGATTTTTTGAGCAAAATTGGCAACAACGCTGGACACTCATTCAACAAGCTAGAAACGGTGGTTCAATGACTCCGGCAATAGCGACCCAACTTCGTAAAGAAAAGCATCGTGGTAATATTATCATTGATGAAAACTGTCAAATAGTCAAAGCAGAATGGTTAAGTAATAACTGGCAAGTAGAATGTGATAACGGTAATATTTACAACTTTGATTATATCTGGTTAGCCACAGGTACTAAATTTGATGTCACCACCGAACCCTTACTACAGGACATTTTAGCCACCTATCCCATCCAAATAGTCAACGGTTTACCTGTGTTAGATACTTATCTGCGTTGGCCTGGTTGTGAATTATTTATCATGGGTGGTTTAGCAGCATTACAAGTAGGACCCACAGCTAGAAACCTATCCGGTGCAAGAATGGCCTGTGAAAAAATCGTTCCGGCAATAGTTAAACCTAGTGTAGCTTTTTCACCTAGTATTACAGAAATTAAAGCCAGCTAATACAATTTTGGATTTTAGATTTTGGATTTTAGATTGGAATAAATTCAATATCATCCAAAATTCTGCCTCCTGCCTCCTGCCTCCTTGCTGTATTGTTCCAAAAAAATAAACTTCAAACTTAGTAACATTCAGACCTTTTTGCGCTAAACTGATAACGATTCTCATTTTTTTGCTATGGTCAGTTCATTAACCCAGTCCCAAGACAGCTTAAACGAGCAAGATAGCGACAAACTTACACGCATTCGCCATACAAGCGCCCATATCATGGCAATGGCGGTACAAAAGCTATTTCCAGGAACTAAGGTAGCAATTGGACCTGTCACAGAAACAGGATTTTACTACGATTTTGACTGTCCAGTCAGCATCACTAGCGATGACTTGGCAAAAATTGAAGTGGAGATGAGACGGATAATAAAAGCTAATTTACCTATTATCCGCGAAGAAGTAGAAAGAGCAGAAATTCGCGCCGAAATTACCGAATTAAATGAACCCTACAAATTAGAAATCTTAGAACGTATTCCCGCATCAGAAATTATCACACGTTACTTTATTGGTACTCCTGAAATTGCCAACTCAGAACCTTCATTGTTTGTCACAGATATTAAACCTACTAATAATTGTTGGTGGGACTTGTGTGCAGGACCCCACATTAACTTTACCGGAGAAATTGATGCTAATGCCTTTAAATTATTAAATGTTGCTGGTGCTTATTGGCAAGGGGATGAAACCAAACAGCAACTACAAAGAATTTATGGTACAGCTTGGACAACAAAAGTTGAACTAGAAACTTACCTACAACAAAGAGAAGAAGCACTGCGTCGAGATCATCGAAAATTAGGTCAAGAACTTAATCTATTTAGTATTCAAGAAGAAGCTGGAGGGGGCTTAGTATTTTGGCATCCCAAAGGTGCAATTATTCGCTACATCATTGAAGATTATTGGCGCAAATCTCATCTAGAATCTGGTTATCAACTATTATATACTCCTCATGTAGCGAATCTCGATTTATGGAAAACATCGGGTCATTTTGACTTCTATCAAGAGAATATGTTTGACTCGATGGATGTGGAAAATCAGGCTTATCAAATTAAGCCCATGAATTGCCCTTTTCATGTTCTAACTTACAAACATCAACTCCATTCCTATCGAGAATTACCATTAAGATGGGCAGAATTAGGAACAGTATACCGCTATGAACGCTCTGGAGCATTACATGGTTTAATGCGAGTGAGAGGCTTTACTCAAGATGATGCTCATATTTTTTGTTTACCCGAACAAATTGCCGAGGAAATTTTAGGAGTTTTAAATCTCACTGAGAAGATTTTATCAGACTTTGGCTTTAAACAATATGAAGTTAATCTTTCCACCCGTCCAGATAAATCAGTAGGTAATGATGACGTTTGGGAATTAGCAACCACAGCACTAGAACAAGCTTTAAATGCTAAAGGTTGGAATTATAGTATAGACGAAGGAGGCGGAGCTTTTTATGGACCAAAGATAGACATTAAAATTAAAGATGCGATCGGTCGTTTATGGCAATGTTCCACAATTCAGGTAGATTTTAATTTACCCCAAAGATTCGAGATGGAATATATAGCATCCGATGGTAGTCGTCAACAACCTATCATGATTCATCGGGCTATTTTTGGTTCTTTAGAACGCTTTTTTGGCATTTTAATCGAGAATTACGCAGGTGATTTTCCCCTATGGTTAGCACCTGTACAACTGCGGCTTTTACCTGTAAGTGATGATTGTCGAGAATATGCAACATCCGTAGCAAATGATTTACAAAAAAGCGGATTTAGAGTAGAATTAGATAGAAGTGGGGAGCGTTTAGGTAAACAGATTCGCACAGCAGAACTAGAAAAAATTCCTGTTGTTGCTGTAGTTGGTAAGAAGGAAGTAGAAAACAAAACTTTGAGTGTCAGAAGTAGAAAATCGGGAGATTTAGGGGTTTTGAATTTAGCTGAACTTGTCAAGTATTTACAAAACAGCTTAAATTTGACAGGCGGTTAATTTTTTTGATTAATTTCAAACATCAACATTTTCAATTCACAAGGTTTAAATATGAATACTGTAACAGAATCAACTGTAAATACAATTCCAGCTATTCCCAAAACAGGAATGCCTGTCACTATCATTACAGGATTTTTAGGTAGTGGGAAAACTACTCTTTTAAATCAAATTCTCCAGAATAAACAAGATTTAAAAGTGGCAGTTCTCGTCAATGAATTTGGTGATATTAATATTGATAGCCAATTGCTAGTTTCTGTAGACCAAGATATGGTAGAACTCAGCAATGGTTGTATATGCTGCACCATTAATGATGGTTTAGTTGATGCAGTGTATAGAGTTTTAGAACGAGAAGAACGCATTGATTATTTGGTAATTGAAACTACTGGAGTAGCAGATCCTTTACCCATAATTTTAACTTTTTTAGGAACAGAACTCAGAGATTTAACTAATCTAGATTCAATTATTACCGTCGTAGATGCAGAGACATTTGATCAACGACATTTTGAAAGTGAAGCAGCATTACAACAAATTACCTATGGTGATATTGTTCTGCTGAATAAAACAGACTTGGTGGACTTGCATAAACTGCGAGAAATAGAAGATTTTATCCATGATGTCAAGCAAGGTGCGAGAATTTTACATACTCAATTTGGTAAAGTTCCTCTACCATTAATTTTAGGTGTAGGCTTAACACCAAAAGATGAGTATATTACCGATGATGTAGAAGATACTCACGAACATCACCACCATGATCATGACCATCATCATGAACATCACCACCATGACCATGAACACCATGAACATCATCATCACTCCCACCATTTAGAAAATGATGGTTTTGTGTCAATCTCCTTTCAAGCAGATAAACCATTTGATGTCAATAAATTTGAGAACTTCCTAGTTGAAAAAATGCCACAGGATGTATTTAGAGCTAAGGGCATTTTATGGTTTAGTGATAGTGAGTTGCGCCATATTTTTCAACTCAGTGGACCTCGTTACAGTTTAAATGCTGATGACTGGAAAACAGCGCCTAAAAATCAGGTAGTTTTCATTGGCAGAAAATTGGATAAAACTGAAATTTATACAAAACTTAACAATTGTCTGCTATGATAAATAAGTGTTAAAAAATTGCCCAAAACAGTTAATAGTGATTTCTAAGGATGATACCCAGATCCCCCACTTCTGCGATCAATTCACAATTTATTAACACGACAATAAAAGAAGTCGGGGATCTTATCACTCTATTAACCAACAAATAATTTATCAAATCCAAAGCAAACAATGACTTTATCAATTAGTCCCGTTCTCAATTCTGCTGATCAAGTTGTGTCATCTTTATCCACTCAGCAACAACCCCAAGTTACAGAAGCAGAAATGATGCAAGCTGTCAGAACATTGCTGATTGGACTAGGAGAAAATCCTGACCGGGAAGGGTTGAAAGATACTCCTAAAAGAGTCGTCAAAGCCTTACAATTTCTTACCAAAGGATATCATGAATCCTTAGATGAACTGTTAAACGGAGCAGTGTTTACAGAAAATGCGGATGAAATGGTATTAGTGCGAGATATTGACATTTTCAGTTCTTGCGAACATCACATTTTACCAGTCATTGGCCGCGCTCATGTTGCTTACATTCCTAATGGTAAAGTCATTGGTTTATCAAAAATTGCCCGTATTTGTGAAATGTATGCAAGACGTTTGCAAGTTCAAGAACGTCTGACTTTACAAATAGCTGACGCACTGCAAGGTTTACTCAAACCCAAAGGAGTTGCAGTAGTGATAGAAGCAACTCATATGTGTATGGTAATGCGTGGTGTGCAAAAACCCGGTTCTTGGACTGTCACCAGTGCAATGCGTGGTGTATTTTCAGAAGATGCACGCACCCGTGAAGAGTTTATGAATTTAATTCGACACAATGCTAATTTTCACTAAAGTTAGGTGACAGGTGACAGGTGACAGGTGACAGGTGACAGGTGACAGGTGACAGGTGACAGTGAAGAAAATAGAGAATATAAAACAAGTTCTTTTATATTCATTCCTGACTCCTGACTCCTGACTCCTGCTGTAATTAAGTAATTAATTTATTCATGATTTATTAGATATGATTCTCCCATCTGAAATGATTAGAAACTTAAAATTTAACTCCCAAGGTTTAATTCCTGCGATCGCTCAAGATTACCGTGATGGTACTATATTAATGATGGCTTGGATGAACGCCGAATCAATTCAAAAAACCTTAGCCACAGGTGAAGCTCATTATTGGAGTCGTTCCCGTTCTGAATTATGGCATAAAGGGGCAACATCTGGACATATTCAAAAGGTAAAAGAGCTTTTTTATGACTGTGATGGTGATACAATTCTCATCAAAATTGAGCAAATTGGCGATATTGCCTGTCATACTGGTGCAAGAAGTTGTTTCTTTAATGCTGTAGAAATTCTGTTTCCTCAAACATAATTTTAATTATCATTCTAATTATAATTCTAATTCTAATTCTAATTGCTCATGAATATACCAAGCATTACCGTTGTAGCTGGATTATCTGGAACTGGAAAAACTACCTGGATTCGTCAACAAATCAGAGAAATCAAACCTTCTGAAAAATTTGAGAAATTAATTTATTTCAGTCCAGGAACAGGAAACGTATTAATTGATCATAGTTGTATAGCATCTGAATTTCCAGGAATTAAAGTTTTTGGGGATAATCAAGAAATTGAATTTATTCATCACATCCCAGAAGCGAATCATATTTATATAGAATTAGGTTCTTATCTAGAATTATCAACAATATCCCAAATATTAGATAATCTCAATTATCGTGCAGTCGCTATTTTACCACCCAATGATCAAAACTCAGAATATCATACATGGACTGAAGAAATTTTCTATGGCGCACCTGTGGAAATAATCCACATAGAAAATATTTGGCGCGTGTGTACAACCGGTCAAGTTATTGATGAAAATAGTTTAGAAGATTTTTGGTATGAAATAACTCATGGTGCTTATGGTGAAGTTGTCCGCGCTAAAGGTATTTTTGATGTCAATGATGGACGTTATATATATTGTGATTTTGTCGCTGGTGTTCCCCAAACAGAGTTTTTAGAATTAGATTTACCCAGATATTTAGAAGGTAGACCACAGCGTTTTAGTGGCTTAGAAATATCAGGTACAAATTTAGATGAACCAGCATTAAAATCAACATTATCAGATTGCTGTTTATCTGATTATTTAATTTCCCAATATCAACAACAAGTCAAACAAATTTTATTAGAAGGTCAAGCAGTATGAAAATAGCAGTCATGTCATGTATTCATGGTAATAATGAAGCCTTAAATGCTGTATTATTAGATATCGACCAACAAAAAGCAGAAAAAATATTTTGTGTAGGTGATTTAGTGGGATATGGACCCTATCCCAATGAAGTTGTTAACAAAATTCGCTCTTTAGATATTCCGACCTGTATTGGTTGTTGGGATGAAGATATAGTCGAAGGTTTGAATGCTTGTGATTGTAGTTATCCTTCATTATTAGCAGAAAAAAGAGGAATCCAAGCTCATGAATGGACGAATAAAGAAATTACCCCAGAAAACCGCGAATTTTTAGCCAATTTACCTTACAGTATGCAATGGGGAAATTTAGCTTTTGTTCATGGTAGTCCTCATAGTAATCATGAATATTTATTACCAGAACTTGATGCTTTTGTCGCTTTAGAAAGGGTTATTTCTACAGGTGCAGATGTGCTGTTTTGTGGACATACTCATGTCCCCTATGTAAGAACTTTAGATGCGGGTAATTTACAGGTACGGGTTGATATAGATAGTCATAAAAAATCACAAAAAATTAGTTTTACATCTCCTATAAAGAGAATTATTAATGTTGGTTCAGTAGGAGAACCGCGACATGGTAGACCGAATGCAACTTATGTCATTTATGATCAAAAAACTCAAGCAGTGACATTAAGAGAAGTTGCTTATGATTATCAAAAAACCTGTGCAGCAATTATTGAAAAAGGATTACCAAAAATATTTGCTTGGCGTTTAGCAAATGGTTTAGAATTTGCTGAAAGAGCAGATGATCCTACTCATGTTTGTACAAGGTGATTGGTGATTGGTGATTGGTGATTGGTGATTGGGAGTGATAAATTAATTCTTTATCCTAACTCCTAACTCCTGACTCCTGACTCCTGACTCCTGACTCCTGACTCCTGACTCCTAATCTAAAATCTAAAATCTAAAATCAAACTATGTGGGTTATTTTGAGTGGAATTGAAGGTAATTTAGCAGCTTATGAAGCTGTGATGGCTGATATTAAGCGTCAACGTTATGTAGATGCTTTATATATTTTGGGTGATTTAGTTGGACCAACTAAAGAATCTGAACAACTGGTAGAAAGGGTAAAATCTCCCCGTCGTGGTGAGTTAGAACCAATGATTTGTAAAGGTTGGTGGGAAGAACAATGTTTAAATTTACATGGTTTAGGACCCTCTGGGGATAGTCCTGAGTTATTAGCAAAATATGGGGGTGATGCAGTCAAGATGTTATGGGACTGTGTTTCTCGTTCAACTGTACAATGGTTGAGAAGTTTGGATTTTGGTTTTTTTGAATTAGATTGTTTATTAATTCATGGTTCATCTCTTGGTGTGAGTGATGAACTGACTCCAGAAACTCCCCCGGTTCAAATGTTAGATAGACTCTCAAGAATGCAAGCAAATAATTTGTTTTGTGGTCGTTCTGGTTTAACTTTTCAATATCAGTTACAAGGGGGTTCTGTTATGAGTGAAATTACCACTCTTGACAGTAAAATTTCTCCGCAAACGGTAACAGTTTCACCCCGTCAAGTGATTGGTGTGGGAAATGTGGGACGTATTCCTGGTCAAGCAACTTATACTATTTATCATCCTGGTTCTCATAAAGTGGAATTTAAAACTGTTTATTATGGGAATAAAAAAGGATTTCAAAATTAATCTAGTGCATTTTATCTGAGTTGAGTTACACACGGTTAGGGAGGATTTACTTCCAAAAGATAAAAGATGTAAATTCATTCCGCTTCCAGTTTTCCACCTGTTTGCTAACTGCTAAATGCTGACAATTAAATCAACATCCCTGCAATACCAGCAGTAATAAAACCTGAAAGTAATCCCCCAATCATAGATTTAACACCCATCCGCGCTAAATCATGTTGACGCTTAGGAGCCATACCAGTCATACTACCAATAGTAATCCCAATTGTGCCAATATTAGCAAAATTACATAAAGCATAAGTAGCAATAATTATAGAACGTTGGGAAATTTGCTCTTGCTTAATCAGTTCACTTAAATCTAAATATGCCAAAAATTCATTTAAAATCGTCTTTTTTCCCAATAAAGCCCCGATTTTACCACAATCAGCCCAAGGTATACCCATCAACCAAGCAACGGGAAACATAATAAAAGATAACATCCATTCTAAGGATAATTGCGGTAAACCTACAAGCGTTCCCAACCATCCTAACAAGGCATTTACAGCAGCCAGTAAACCCAAAAAGGCAATAATCATTACACCCACATTCACCGCTAACTTAACACCATCAAGCGCCCCAGTGGTTGCTGCGTCAATGACATTGACAGAATTACTCTTTGTTTCCACATTGACTTTACCAGCAGTTTCCGATACTTCTGTTTCTGGATAGATTAACTTTGATACCATTAAAGAAGTAGGAGCAGTCATAAAAAAAGCAGCTACTAAATGTTCTGCGGGAATACCGAAAGAAAGATAAGCACCTAATACGCCACCAGCGATAGTCGCAAAACCACCAGTCATCACCGCAAATAGTTCTGATTGAGTCATGTTTGCTACATAAGGCTTAACCATTAACGCCGCTTCTGTCGGACCTAAAAAGATATTACCAGCGCAGGATAAAGATTCAGAACCCGATGTTTTCATGGTTTTCATCATTACCCAGGCCAAGGTACTGACTACCCTCTGTAAAATACCATAGTGATATAAAACACCAATGAATGAAGAGAAAAAGATGATCGTTGGTAAAACTTGAAAAGCAAAAAAATGATCTTTGAAATTTTCACCAAAGACAAATTTAGCACCGACATCAGAAAAAGCTAAGAAATTACCGATAATATCCCCCAAAGATTTAAAGACTTTTAAACCCCAAGAAGTTTTAAGAATTACCAATGCTAAAATAAATTCTAAACCCAAACCCCAAGCAATTGTTCGCCAACGCACAGCATGACGGTTAACAGAAATTGCATAGGATATACCAATAAATACTAAAATACCAAGTGCCGAAATAACCCTTTCCATGTTGATTCCTAAATAACATTCATAAAAATAGTAATCTTTTTAACGCTTTAAAACTCAATATAAGAAAATCTTGTGTTATGAGACTATTTGCGTTATTATGAGAATGATTCTTATTGCTGCTAGGCTGTAAAAATAAATCACAAGTAAATTATTAAACATTACAAAAAATAGTATAAATATAACTAAGTATTAATTATGTCCTTAAAAACAAAGATACAGGGTGAGTTTGAGCAGATTTGGGAGGGGATGTTGTCAGATTATGTAACAGCGATCGCCTGGTCATCCCAAGGTAAAATTCTGGCAGCGAGTTCAGCAGCAGGAGAAGTAGTTTTATACCATAGTCCAGAACAGCAATTAGTTAAATATTTAGTCAAATATTTAGTCAAATATTTACAAACCTCTGACGGAGAATCTATAAATAGCCTGGTTTTTTCCACAGATGGACAATTTTTAGCCGCAGGTGGACAAAATGGACAAGTAAAAATTTGGCGTTTACAATCAGAGGAAGCAGAACTAATCACAGTTCTAGAAAATAACCGTACCTGGGTAGACCGCATGGACTGGAGTCCCACCAAAAATCAACTAGCTTTTAGCTGTGGTCGCTATGTCCAGGTATGGAACGCAGACACAGGTAACATAGAAACCACCCTGAATTTTGATACCTCCTCTGTCCAAGATATTACTTGGCATCCCAATGGTGAAAGTTTAGCCATTGCGGGTTATCAGAGTGTGAAATTTTGGATGTCCGCAAATTGGGATGATGACCCTTCTGTTATACCAGTAGATTCAACCAGTTTGGTGATACTGTGGTCAACAGATGGTAAATATATTGCTTCTGGGAATATGGATCGCTCGATCACGGTTTTGGAGTGGAATGACCCAAATCCTTGGGTAATGCGTGGTTTTCCTGGTAAAGTTCGCAATTTAGCATGGTCAGATACACCGACAAAATCAGGCGCACCTTTATTAGCTGCTTCCAGTGTAGAAGGGATAGTAATCTGGGAAAAAAATGCTGATAACTGGGATAGTAGAGTATTACCCAGACATGAAGGTAATATCCTATCAATTCAATTTCAACCCAATACCCATTTATTAGCTTCTGCTTCTGAAGATGGTAGCGTTTGTTTGTGGAATCAAAGTAAACGATTGCTACAAGTTCTTTATGGTGCTAACAACGGATTTTCCTGCCTTTCTTGGCATCCTCATGAATCTAAATTAGCAGCTGGAGGTAAGAACGGTGAATTAATTATTTGGTCACCAGGCAGCAGGGGTCAAGGTTTCGGTAGGCGATAATCAGGGACATTGACACTACCCTGCCTAAAGTCCTACGGTGTACACACAAGTGGTATCTGCAAGGGTTTCAGGCGTTATAGACCCCTGAAATTGTCATTACGAGCGCAAGTAATCACATAATCCTGTAGTTTTTGCGATCGCTTCGTTGTTCCTCCTCTGTGGGAGACTCAAATAAATCTCAAATTACGCTTCAACTCTTGTCATCAATTTATTCAACTTTGAAAAATATTAATGCGGATGGCGAGACTCGAACTCGCAAGGCAAAGCCACACGCACCTCAAGCGTGCGCGTATACCAATTCCGCCACATCCGCACGGTTGCCTAGAAAACCACTATAGCATAAAAAATCAATAATGAAAGATATTTTCCAAAATTTTTTCCAAATGTTTTAATCAGGGAATGGGTAATTGGTAATGGGTAATTAGCCCGGATTTCTCAGCAAAATCCTCAAACCCTTATAAAATATGGATTCTGGGTTTTTACACTGCGTCAAAAATCAACCCGGTGAAAAATGCCAGAAACCGTTTCCCTATAAGGATTATATAGATTGTGATCGCATTGTTTGTGAGAAATGCGGGATTAGGTGATTCATATTCCCAGTCACCAATCA
This sequence comes from Sphaerospermopsis sp. FACHB-1094, assembly GCF_014696195.1. Lineage (NCBI taxonomy): Bacteria > Bacillati > Cyanobacteriota > Cyanophyceae > Nostocales > Aphanizomenonaceae > Sphaerospermopsis > Sphaerospermopsis sp. FACHB-1094. Next base: position 12,794 of record NZ_JACJPT010000109.1, read on the forward strand.
CCTATCACCAATCACCAATCACCAATCACCAATCACCAGTCACCTGATAAATTTATGAGAATTTACAGTAATGCGACAGCTTTATTTGAATGAGATGGGAGAAAATGTCAATCTACTGGTACTAATATCACAGCTAGAAAATGAAGTTTGACAAAATTTTAATTGCTAATCGGGGAGAAATAGCTCTTCGCATTCTCCGCGCTTGTGAAGAAATGGGAATTTCTACAGTTGCTATTCACTCTACTGTTGACCGAAATGCTTTGCACGTACAACTAGCTGATGAAGCGGTTTGTATTGGCGAACCAGCAAGCGGTAAAAGTTATCTGAATATTCCCAATATTATTGCGGCTGCGTTAACACGCGGTGCTACTGCGATTCATCCTGGTTATGGGTTTTTGGCGGAAAATGCCAGATTTGCGGAAATTTGTGCAGATCATCAAATTGCCTTTATTGGACCCACTCCCGAAGCAATTCGCTTAATGGGGGATAAGTCTACTGCTAAAGAAACCATGCAAAAAGCCGGAGTTCCCACAGTACCCGGAAGTGATGGGTTAGTAGAGACAGAAGCCGAAGGATTAGCGATCGCCAAAGAAATCGGCTACCCTGTCATGATTAAAGCCACCGCTGGCGGTGGAGGTCGGGGAATGCGGCTTGTCCGTTCCCAAGATGAATTTGTCAAACTTTTCCATGCAGCCCAAGGAGAAGCAGGAGCAGCTTTTGGTAATGCTGGCGTTTATATAGAAAAATTTATCGAGCGTCCGCGCCATATAGAATTTCAAATATTAGCGGATAACTACGGTAATGTAATTCATTTAGGTGAAAGAGACTGTTCAATTCAACGCCGTAACCAAAAGTTGTTAGAAGAAGCCCCCAGTCCCGCCCTTGACCAAGAACTGCGGGAAAAAATGGGACAAGCAGCCGTCAGAGCCGCCCAGTTTATCAACTACACTGGTGCAGGAACTATAGAATTTCTCCTCGATAAATCTGGTCATTTCTACTTTATGGAAATGAACACCCGTATCCAAGTTGAGCATCCAGTCACAGAAATGGTAACGGGTGTAGACCTGCTAGTAGAACAAATTCGCATTGCCCAAGGTGAAAGACTCAAATTAACCCAAGACCAGGTAATTTTAAGGGGTCATGCCATAGAATGCCGTATCAACGCCGAAGATCCAGATCATGATTTTCGTCCAGCACCCGGTAAAATTAGCGGTTATCTCCCACCAGGAGGACCAGGGGTAAGAATTGATTCCCATGTATACACAGATTACCAAATTCCCCCTTATTACGACTCTCTCATCGGTAAGTTAATAGTTTGGGGACCCGACCGCGCTACAGCAGTCAACCGTATGAAACGGGCATTAAGAGAGTGTGCCATCACCGGACTACCTACAACTATCCCCTTTCATCAAAAAATCATGGAAAACCCGCAATTTTTACAAGGTCAAGTTTATACCAGCTTTATCCAGGATATGAAATTACAGTGATTAGGGAACAGGGAACAGGGAACAGGGAATAGGGAATAGGGAATAGGGAATAGGGAATAGGAAAATGCAAAAGTTACAATTTTCATTTCTCCTGCCTCCTGCCTCCTACCTCCTGCCTCCTGCCTCCTAACTAACACGCGCCATCATGGTTAGTAATCCTTGCTGACCCAATAAAATTTCCCTAACTAAGCTGAAAATACCCACCCAAATAATCGGAGTGATATCAACCCCACCAATAGGAGGTACTACCTTTCTTAACAGCATTAAAAATGGTTCAGTTGGCCAAGCAATGAGATTAAAAGGTAAACGGTTAAGATTTGCTTGAGGATACCAAGTGAGAATAATGCGGAAAATAAACAAAAAAATCATCACACCCAACAAGGGTCCAAGAATCCAAGTAGTTAAGTTAACACCTGTCATAGCTTTAAGTTACCGTCTTTCCAAAAATCAACAAGTGGTAGTGTAATCTAGAAAATTTTAAGCTTTGTAAAGCCTTCTCACTCCCATCTTAACTAAATGCCGGCATTTTCTGGCCTCAGAAAATAATAGCTGAAAAGTTTTCTTGGCTTCTCAAGGAACTGATACACCATTAAAATTAAAATGAATTATGTAAAAAAAAAGGTTGAGAACTATGACACCCTCTTTAGCAAATTTTCTTTGGAGTCTCCTTTGGGGTACTGCTATTGTGGTCATCCCCGCTACTGTTGGTTTAATTTTCATCAGCCAGAAAGATAAAATCCAACGCAATTAAGCAATTGGGGACTGGGGAATGGGGAATGGTGACTGGAGACTGGGGACACTTCGACAAGCTCAGTGCATCGCTGGAGACTGGGGACTGGGGACTGGGTAATCAATTTGATATTTCCCAATCAACTATCAACTATCAACTATCACCTTTTCCCCAATCACCAGTCACCTATCACCAGTCACCTATCACCAAAAATTGTATGTAAACAGCTTCAGAGCTTATTTGCTAGATGCTTTGAAGCTTAAATATATTGTCAATAGTTAAAATAGTAATTTTAATTGTTAGCAATAATTGATGCTACAAGTCCCCGGATTAGTCCGTGTGGTAAATCCAAAATCCAAAATCTAAAATGCAAAATTAGATGACTCGCTAACATAGATGTGATATTGGGAAAAGAGCAATGATAAATTTTGGGCTGAACTCAGCCAGTGTTTTGGCTCAGGTAAATTTTGGGGCTAACTCAGCCAGTGTTCTAGGAATTTTCCTGGCTGTGGCTGGGGCAGCACTATATTTTCTTCGCACCGTGCGCCCGGAACTGTCACGAGATCAAGATATCTTTTTTGCGGCGGTTGGCTTACTGTGTGGTTTTATTCTCATCTTCCAAGGATGGCGACTTGACCCGATTTTGCAGTTTGGTCAGTTGCTGTTAGTTGGTTCTACTGTATTTTTTGCTGTTGAAAGTATTCGTCTGCGAAGTATTGCTACTCAACAAGCGAAACGCAATACTCCCATTGTGGATGATGAGCGAGAAGTCAGCAGAAAATATTCTTACTCTGATCGCCGTAATTATCAAGCGGAAATGGATGCCGATTTAGAACCGCTACCTTATTACGAAGAGGAAGAAGAAGAACGTCCCCCACGTCCCAGGATTCGTGGTAGCCGAGATGATCGTTCCAGCCGTGATAATTATTATGAGGAACAACCCCCACGACGAACAGAACGCCGCAGTAGCAGGGAAAAACCAGAAACAGCCGAAAGGAAACGTCGTCCGAGTTCTGGACGTTCCGTAAGTCTCAAGAGTGATAGTTTTGAACAAGAAAATTGGGGTTCTGTTTCTAAGGAAGTTGATGACTGGGAAAGTCCCCAAGAGGAAGTAAGAAAACCGTCACGTCGCAGTAATAACAGACCTCAACGCCCAGAAAGCCGTGAGGATGATGTTACACCTAGACCTAGAAAACGTCGTCCATCTGCTGATTCACCTTCTCGCAGAGAAAGGAATGAAGATGAGGCTATACCTACTGATTATGTACCATATAAACCTCTGGAAACTCCCAATGAGGATTCAGGTAATACCAATGACTTTGATGATGTTTAAAACATTTAGCTGATGGTAATTTCAAGGGCGACGGAAAGCGGTTGATGTGAAAAAATTTACATCTGTATTGTGGCTCCAAAAGCGTATTCGTTGGAGCCTAATTTTTAGCCTCAGTGGGTTGCTTGTGTCTTGTGGTGCTGGTGAGATTCCGGTTGGGGTTTATTCTCTAAACAGTCGTTATACTGAGGAACAACCGGCTTTGAGTGGCAACGGACGCTTTTTGGCCTTTGTCTCTAATCGTAATGGTAATCAGCAATTGTTGATGTACGACTTGGAAACCCAAAGTTTTATTCCCACTCCCAGTTTAAACCGACGAGAAACTGTTGCTGAAAGTCCCAGTCTCAGCTACACAGGTCGTTATATTTGTTACCTCACGAGTGACCAAGGTAGACCAGTGATAGCACTTTATGATCGCGCTATGAAACAATCACAAATCATTACTCCTACCTATCGCGGCTGGATCAGAAATCCTCATATCAGTCCTGATGGACGTTATATAGTGTTTGAATCTGCCAGTCGTGGACAATGGGATATTGAAGTTTTAGACCGAGGACCCACTGTAGAATTAGATATTCCTAATGGTGCAACGGTGACTGGTGATAGGTGACTGGTGACTGGTGACTGGTGACTGGTGACTGGTGACTGGTGACTGGGAAAAATAACTAATAACTAATAACTAATGACTAATAACTAATGACTAATGACAAATTACTTTTATTTTTATTATTAAGTTCAACTTTGTTAACTGGGTGTTTCGGTTATCCGCGTATATTAAGTTATCCCTTTGATCTCGGTGGTCGCGGTTTAAACAGTTCAGCTTCGGAGTTAAATCCGCAAATTTCGGGCAGATATATTGTTTTTACTACTAATCGTCGCGGTAGCCAGGATATTTATATGTTTGATACTGTTACACGAAATCTAGTAGATTTACTAGGTTTAAATTCTTTTGATACTATTGCTGATCATCCTTCTGTGACTCAAGATGGTCGTTTTGTGGTTTTTGCTGGGAGTCGTCAGGGGCGCTCCTTTATTTTTCTTTATGATCGAGAAACTCGACAATCCAGAAATTTAACTGCTAATCTGCAAGCAGAAGTCCGCAATCCTACAATTAGTGCTGATGGTAGTAGAATTGCGTTTGAGTATAGCAATAATGGGCAATGGGATATTTTACTGTATGACAGGTTTGGACAAAAATTGAATATCCCCCAAGACCCAAGGTAATTGATAATTGATAATTGATAATTGATAATTCGTAATTATAAATTACTACCCAATCACCAATCACCAATCACCAATCACCAATCACCAATCACCAATCACCAATCACCAATCACCAATCACCAATCACCAATCACCAATCACCAA